>CAMYKF010000266.1 GCA_947258905.1 uncultured Pirellulaceae bacterium
GAGATACCGAGTCGCGAGTTATAACAGTAGGCAAAACAACAGGGGAACAAGCAGATGACAACACGTGTTACCCGGCGTGACGTACTAGCCGCACTTTCGAGTATTGGTGTCTTGAATTCCTTGCCCGCGGCCGCAGGCGCTGATGCGGCACTCCCGCAACGGGCGATTCCTGGCAGCGGTGAAAAGCTGCCCATCGTAGGTCTTGGGTCCACAAAGCCCGTTCGGGCAATAGAGACGGACGGAACCGGTCCGATCGAAAGTGTCATGCGCATGCTGATGAACTACGGCGGCAGAGTCGTTGACACGTCACCACGCCCCGCGGAACTCGACACCAAATTCGGTCGTGTGCTGCAAAGACCTGAGTTCCGTGATGAGCTTTTCGTGTGCGCGAAAGTCAAGACCACCGGCAGGGACGAGGGCATCGCACAAATCGAGCAGACGCAGCGATTGTTCGGCCGTGACCCACTCGATTTGTTGCAAATCGAAAGTCTCATCGATCTCGAGACTCACTGGCCGACGCTACGCGCGCTTCAAGAAGCGGGGAAAGTGCGCTATATCGGAGTGACGGTGGCGCACGAGCGCTTGTACGAGACGCTCGAAGCATTTATGCGGCGCGAATCGCCGGATTTCGTGCAGCTCAACTATTCGGTTATGGAGCCGACAGCCGAGGACCGATTACTACCGCTGGCCGAAGAACTGGGCGTCGCGATACTCGTTAATGGTCCGTTTATGAATGGCGAGTATTTCGGGCGCGTCAGCGAACAGGCATTGCCCGACTGGGCGGCCGAGTTCGATTGCGAATCCTGGGCACAGTTCTCGCTCAAATACATTCTGGCCCATCCCGCCGTGACCTGCGTCCTGACCGAGACCACCAGGCCACGACATATGGAAGACAATCTTCGTGCAGGTATCGGGCGGCTGCCTGACGCCGCGACGAAGCGCCGCATGCGGGAGTTCGCGCTGACTCTGTAATGCGCCGCTTATCGGCGGGCCAGCTTCTCTTCGTCGAGCTGCTTAACGTAGCGTTGTTCGTAGAAATTGATGTAATGCTGGCAGCCTTCCGGATCGATAAAGGTCTGGAGCGCCAACAGTGGCCAGGAACTTCACACGCTCGACACGCTCGAAGGACATTCCCGCAGGGTTATTGCAGTGTCGTTTTCTCCCGACGGCAAACAAATAGCCTGCGGAAGTAGCGATAAGTCGATCAAGTTTTGGAATGTCGAGAGTGGGGAAGAAACGCTCAGGCTCGTTGGACATTCTGACTCGGTCACTGCCGTGGCGTATTCCCCTGACGGAAAGCAGATCGCCAGTGGAAGCGATGACGGCACGATCAAAGTTTGGCGATTGGGGAAATAGTCGGAAACGGAACGTGTACGTGAGCGAATGGCATCGCAGCGTTAATGACACTGGTTGGCTTGGTCTTCGAGAAAACCTTCGATTTTTGTTCCCCACAAGCTGAATGAGCTCCCATTGACCCTGCCCGCTACCTCGAGCGACGACAACGGCAACGACGAGGATCGGGTTACTGTCGGGAAGCCAGAGCCGCGCGAATGTGCTGTACGACCTGTTCCGCAAATGCCTGAGAACCCTCACGCGTAAAGTGCACATCAATCGGCTTTTGTATTTCGCCCAGGCGTTCATTGGCAAATGCGAAAAGGTCGTTGATGGCGACGTCGTTTTCTTCCATGACACGGCGGGCAATTTCGTTGTATCGCTGCGGAGCGGCAACGTCACGGAAGGGCCGCACGCCGCCTTCGGGAACCGGCGTCGTCGTGGCGAAGATCAGTTTGGCGCCCGTGGCCTTGAGCTTGCCCACGATCTCGCGTAGCTGTTCTGCATACCGGTCCGGCGGCGATTGTTCCGGGTGCTGCGGATCGCTGGAGTTCTTGCGGGTTTCCGGATCGACATGTTTCAGATCGTGCAAACCGAAATTGAAATGGATCACGTCCCACTCGCCACCGCCAATCGATAGCCAGCGGTCAATTTGCTCGATGCCAAACAGGGTTCCCTGACAGTTTTGGGCGTTGCGGTGGTTGCTCATGGGCCGCACCACAAAGGCTTCGTCGACCAAAGTCTGCTTCACGAACGGCGTGTAGCCCATTGAGATCGAATCGCCGAGGATCAGCACGCGTGGTTCCGCGGGTTGCGTGAGCAGACGGATCATTGCCTGGCCAAGCGATTCGCCGACCAGCAGATAGCTTTCAGCATTGCCAAACCAGTGATGGCCGTGGCCGACATTGGGAGATGCCTCGGCCGGTCGGGCGTGGGCTGCGGTCGGGGCAAAGGCCACATTGCCGACAAACGGCGGGTGGGCTGCGATACGCGATTGGGCGCGACGAAATCGCTTCATCGGCTCGTCAACGTCCGGTCCGCCATTACCGAGTTCCCCTACGACGACCGGCAGGTCGGGCTGGTTCCACGCGATGCGCAAGTCGTTGATCAGGTGGGTCAGGTTGGCGTTGTACTCAGCGGTCGCTTCCTCGCTGATCATGTCATTCCAGCCTTGTTGCCAGACGAAGCCGCTGATCTCAAATTCGGCGTTGGCCAGTTCAGCGAATTCGTGCGGAGCCTGATCCAAAGCGGTGGCAACCTGGTCAAGCATCTGTTGATAACACGGACCGGTTGTGCCACCAGCGCCGGGCGGACGAAAGTCCGTTTGCAGACTCTTGCCGCCCCACGCGGTCTTGATCAGCAGCACCGGTTCGTCGAAGTGGTCGCCCACGACATGACCGAACTGCAATTCGGGACCGAAATGGTGCTGGCCCTCGTAGCCCGAAAATCCAATTGTCAGTGGCCCGCGCCTGGTACCGTGCTCGGTTTCGTATTGCACCCAAACATCGTTACGCACCGTCCACTGGTCGCCGGTTTTAAGGTGAGCGAAACGCGATGCGAGGGCCGAGTCGGCCATGATTGCCTGCAGCGTTCCCTTGCCGCTGTTGTAATGTTCGGGATGATCCAGATCGACGACCGCGTGGCCCTGCATATTGGACTGGCCAGCCAGCACAAATACGCGCACCAGCGGACGATCGGCGCCTGGATCTTGCCCAGTAACGGCCGAAATCGACGACAGCCAAACAGCCAGCAGCAGGCCACATCCTGGAATGGCGCGAGTCATGCAGGACCTGGACATGGGGCGCGTCCCGTTACACGACCGGGTTGTGATAGTGCAGGTGGTAATGCGCGAGGCAGTGATCGCAGAGTTTCAGGTGATGACGAACACGCCGCGACACCGAGTCACAGAGCCTGTTGTTGTGCAACTCCGGCAACAGCGAAATCGCAGCTCTGCAGGAGATGGGCATAATCATGGTGTCGCGCAAACTCTTTCGCGACGGAGGCCGACTGGCCCAGAACATAGCCGCGCCGCCCAGTCCCGCAAATCCAACGGCCGACGCCACGACCACGCGTTTGATTGCGGCGCGTCGGGATTGTCGCTCATTTTCGGAAATCAGCCCGGCAATGGCCTCAGCCGGACAGTCTTGCCAGTCGGATTTGACCGGGTATTTCATACGAGTCAAACAGGTGGCGGGAGGTTAGGGAGGAGTTCAATGCACATCCGTGAATTGCACATCCTGGCTTCAGGCGAGCGGTGATGCCGTACGGATGAATACAATTCGCGGAATCCGTCCCAAAAAAATCAGGCGAGTGTTAAGCAATACACTAGTGCACAGGCGAGATTCCGTGCAAGTGCGGTGGTGAGGCCGCCGCAGACTCGGGCAGTTGTGGCACCGCACCCACCTGGCTGGCAAGACGATCGAGATCCAGAATCTTCACCCGCCGGCGAGCAATCTGAATCATGCCTTCCTTTTGCAATTCGCCCAGCACGACTGTAACCGTTTCCCTGGTGCTGCCGATGATGTTGGCCATTTCCTGATGTGACAGCTTGATGCCGAGTTCAAAACCGTCATCAACGCGGCGTCCATACTGCTCGATCAGCTCAAGCAACAAGTAAACCAGGCGTTCGCGATTGGAGTGGAAAAGCAAATGCCGCAGCCGACGCTCCACGCGTTGTCGTCGCAGGCCAATCAATTTGGTGATGCCGAGTGTCAGGTCCGGGTGCTTGTGCATGCAGCGCTGGACTTCTTCACGCGGAATCAAAACCAGTTGCGAGTTCTCGGTTGCCTCGCTGTACTCCTGGCGGATGGTTGGATCCACCAGGGACAGCTCGCCAAAGATTTCCCCGGGTTCGACAAACACGAGAATGGACTGTTTGCCCTCGGGCGTGAGGTGACAGATCTTGATGCGTCCGGAGACCACCAATAGTACGC
>CAMYKF010000267.1 GCA_947258905.1 uncultured Pirellulaceae bacterium
TGACCCGTGCTTTCAATGATATGAGAGTGGCCCTCCCCGCCATCCCGATCCCGGCGCGCCGGGAGGATTGGCGACCCTCCCGGCGGGAGGGTCACGAGACTTTGCCACTAAATTCGACGAAGAGCCCCCCTTGGGAGGGTCGGGAGCGAGGAACGAGCGAGCGGGGAGGGTTCGTTTCCTCGGTTTTATGGTGGATCTCTATTCCTATCGGCACCCTCCCCGGCTGCGCCGACCCTCCCAAGGGGAGGGTAACTTTGTTAATGCTCAAAAATTCACAGCCTCGCCGCGACTAACCTGGGAGAGATGAGTTAAACGGGCTGTGCGAAGCCTGCCCGGACGCTTCGCGTGAACCTGTTCTCGATTTGCGCATGCGCATCGCCAGGTTCATTCCAGCGCTGCCTGCAAGGCCAGGCCGTTCAGATCAAGACCGGGATACGGACAAGGACAAGGACAAGGATTTGGAAGAGCGGGAAAACGGAAAGCTAACGATTTGATGGAGCGGGGGTGGGTTCGTCGCTGTCGCCCTCGGTGTCGTCGCTGGCGTTTGCTTCGCTTTCGTCAAGTCGAACCAGTACGCGTTGCTCGGTGCGTTCCTGTCCATAATGGATCAGCAAGGGAACTTTGTCTTTGGTCAGATTGTCCAGCGAGGTTTCCGCCACGTTATCCGGGTTGCCTGTAATGGTGAAGGCCACGCGCTGGGTGGACTTGTCGACCGACCCCTGAATGGTCCTGGTGTCGTTGGTCAACGTTGAAGTAAGGTTGCCCCGAATGACGCCATCCGGGTTGACGGCCAGTTGCACGACCATGTCGTCATCTTGTTCACCTTCCCGCGTGATGGTGAACACACCCAATGGCATCCATTTTTGTCCATCGGGGGTGGCTGCCCTGGAGCCGGTGTCGGCCAGACCCTGGGCTTGTTGATAGAATTCGTCCGCCGAACCGACATTGTCTCCGTCGACGTAAACCGAGTTGTCCTGGTACGTGACATTCTTGCCGTATTCATATTGACGCGGTTGGGCGTCGTCGATGCCCATGAACTTTTTCATCAGTTCCCATTCCGGCGGGACCCACGGAGTGCCGTTGTTGGCCCAGGCGGCCGGACCTGGATACCAGGCACCCGGATACGCCCCATACCAGGCTGGCGAATAAAAGCCTCTTGCGAAGTGCGGTCCACGACGAAAACCGCGACCGAATCCGCGCCGCGGTCCGGGACCAATTCCGCCGCGCACGCCACGGCGAACTGCGCGTCGTGCTCCGACCGGGCCCAGCCCGCGTACATCGGGACCGAAGGGACCGGGGCCGACCGCCGGCATGCCGACATCGGAAGGCAAGCCACCGTAGGCCGAGGCCGGCGGGCCCACCGGATGCGGCGTCGTCTCAAGCTCCATCGGAAAACGAGTTCCCGCCATATTCATGGCTTCGCCCAGCGGCATGCCGTCTTCACCGATATCGAGGGTGCCAGGTGGCCGGTCACCGGTAACGGCCATAATGTCGTCCGCGGTCACCCGATCGCGCGGTGCATAAGGACTGGCGCTCGGCTTGCGGCTGGAAAACTCGTTCGTGTAACGATTGGTCAAATTGAATTGAGACGGACGCTGGTTCGATCCGCTGAGACCAAACCGGTTACGACTTCCATCGCGGTGCAAACCGCCAAATCCCTGTGCGTGACAAGTCTCGGCGAGCCCGGTGCCCAACATCAACAGGATCGCGGTGACTGGTAAGAAGAGTTTGGTCATGATTGTGATTCCCCGAAGCAATGGTTGCGGGACTGTTCAGTTCCCGGTCGTGTTTCTCAATGCGGTTGCGGGCGGCACCGGTGCCCGCGGCCAATGGTTATTTCCGAGTCAGTTCAATTTTTGCGGAATCGGGCAGAGCGATATCGCCAACCAACCGGTCATCGGACTCCCAGACCAGCGAATTGGCATCCTTGATGGTCAAAGTATAACTTGCGGTAGTGACGGTGCCGTCAGGCAGCGACCCGATCGATTCGACCACCCAGCCGTTCTTGTGCGGCGACCAGACATCGCGGGCATGGCTGCCGTCACTATTAAAGGTCCACGAGTTGATGCGTTCAGTTGATGGATGCACGCCAATGATCTGTCGACCAGTTGATTTGACCTGGCCGGATTCGGTTACGGAATGCGTGCGTTCCAGGAATTGGTTGTTCTCGATCCAGCGACAGGTAACGTCGACGCTGATATTGTCACGGGCGGCTTGCCACGAGCCGACCAGGACCTCAAGGTCTTCCAGTTTTCCGGTGGCGGGCGGGACTTCGACCCGATTGTCGCGCAGGTGAGCGACGAGCCATTTTCCATCGCGTTTCACATGAATGGCCGTGAAGCGGCTCATGACGCGGGGCTTTCCGGGCAACTGGGGCAGCACCGCTGACCGCCCTTCCACGACGACGGTTTGCGGACCAACCATGTGCGCCGTATCAATTTCCACCACGAATTCCAGGTCGTCCGGCGCGTCTTCGAATGCTTTGGCATATTCATGCTTGATCGTGTCCCGGCCAAAAAAGCGTTCGCCCTGTTCATTGATAAACAGGCATTCGGGGGTCCACATGGCCGCTATCGCTTCGGCATCGCGATTGCGAAATGCAGTCATGAACGCGGCAGCGCCGGCCTGCATTTGGTTCTTTATCGTGTCTTCACTGGTCGTCTGCCGGGCCGCGGCGTGATCCGCGAAACAAACCGCCAGCAACGCCATTACAACAAGGCAGGCACAATGCCGGATGCAACTCATGTTGGTCACCTCTAAACTCGAATCTGTCCCGACGGGATTCACTTCACTGACCGGCAAGCGGAGCCGGCCGGCAGTTCAGGTGACCATTGTCCCACCGCACTACGTGCCGGTCAAACAAATTGATAGAGAGTGACTACCTGGCCCCGGCGAGAAACAGGTCTTGCTCAGTCGTTGCTGCGACCCGACAGTGGCAACAGTCGCAGGTCGTCGGGGTGCACGATTCGCGTACCAATGCGGCTGAGCCCAAATCCAACGACGCCCACCAGGCAAAAGGCAAGGGCCACAATCAGCCGGGCCAGACGCAACACCGATAGTACGATGGCGAACGCGGCCGTCAGCAGTTGCCACACCGCGGACTTGAGCCGCTGGAGCGTGGTGGGGTCGCGATCTTCCAAAGAAAGATGGCAGTGCGGGCAGCAAGGCTCGTCCAGCGGCTTGGGCAAGGGACTTTCCACCGCCTGAAAGCGGGTCCACGGTGCCTGGCCGGCGGTTTGGCGAACAGGCCTTTCGAGGGCAATTTGACTCATGTTTGGCTCCGATCCAGTCTGCGCAGATAAACGAATACGGGGTTTTCGCCAACTCCCCCGCGGTATTGGGCTCCCTTTGGAAAAAATTGCAAATCTCTGACGCGATGTTACAACCATCCCCTGCGTGCAGCGAAGCTACCTGAATCCTGCCCTGACAGCACCGAATCGCTCTTGTTTGCAACCGCTGGCTGCTTTATTTACTGCCCCGCACCGGTTGCCCGGATGCCTCTGCTGGTAGACCTCTTTACGGAATGGAGTCCGATCTATGAAGCGAATGCTGACGCTTGTTATTGCCGTTGTTTGCCTGTTGCCGTTGTCGCTGAATGCTGTTTCCGCGCAGGAAACGGCCAAATCCTGCCCGCAGTCAACGGAAGAGTGCCCGAATTGCCAAACCATGAAATTTGAGCTGGTGGGAATCGATCTGCCCTTTGGAGGATTGTGCGCCAAGACCAGCACGGACGAATGCAATGATGGCAAAGGCCAGAACGAGATTTCAATTCAACTGAGGTGCGAGCACGGTGTTCCCATGTCGAACATTCCGTACGTTGCCCGCTTGTTCAAGAATGTGGGTCTTTCGGCCCGTCAGGAATGCACGGAATGCGACAAGGTAGGCGAAGGGGTCTCCACCGCCGGTCAACCGCTGCCGTCCAGTTGCAAAACGACGTGGTGCGCTGGTCAATGCCCGGCCACTTGTAGTCAAGGTGAATGTGCTGCCGCAGGTACTGCAAGCCAGTGCTCGGCCACTTGTAGTCAAGGTGAATGTGCTGCCGCTGTTACTGCAAGCCAGTGCCCGGCCACTTGTAGTCAAGGTGAATGTGCTGCCGCAGGTACTGCAAGCCAATGCCCGGCTACTTGTAGTCAAGGTGAATGTGCTACGGCCTGTAGCGCAGGCCAATGCCCTGCCACTTGTAGCGAAGGTCAATGCACTGTCACTTGCAGCGAAGGTCAATGCACTGTCACTTGTGACGAAGGTCAATGTCCGGCCA
>CAMYKF010000268.1 GCA_947258905.1 uncultured Pirellulaceae bacterium
CCGAAACCTTGACCGCCGAAGAATTGCAACTGGTCCGCGATGCTGAAGCAGCCCGCATCCGCGTGATTGACAAGGTGGTGGGCAGCGTCATCGCGATCTATGGCCCCAGTCGCCAGGGAGGCGGCTCGGGTGTCATCATCGATCCCAGTGGCATTGCGCTGACTAATCATCACGTGATCGAGGGCGCGGGATTGCATGGTTATGGCGGACTGGACGACGGCGAGCTGTACGAGTGGGACCTGATTGGAACCGATCCCGGTGGCGACGTGGCCATCATCAAGATGAAAGGCAAGGACAGTTTCCCCTGGTCTCCGCTGGGAGATTCTGACAAGGTCCGTGTCGGTGACTGGGCCCTGGCGATGGGCAACCCGTTCCTGCTGGCCCATGACCAGGTGCCGACCGTCACACTGGGCGTGGTCAGCGGCATCGAACGATTCCAGGAAGGCGCCGGATCGTACCAACTGGTTTACGGCAACTGCATCCAGATCGACAGTTCAATCAACCCGGGCAACTCGGGCGGTCCCCTGTTCAATATGGACGGCGAAGTGATCGGGATTAACGGACGTGGCAGCTTCCGCGATCGCGGCCGCGTCAATGTCGGGCTCGGCTATGCCATCAGCTCCAACCAGATCAAAAACTTTATCCCCGATCTGCTGGCCACCAAAATCGTGGAGCATGGCACACTCGATGCGAACTTTTCCAATCGAGGTGGCAAGGTCGTTTGTTCGACGATCAATCTGGATTCAACGGCGGCCCAGGCCGGGCTGGAACTTGGCGATGAACTGATCGAATTCGAGGGCCGGCCCATTACCTACGCCAACCAGTTCAAAAACCTGGTCTGCACCCTGCCCGAGGACTGGCCCGCACACCTGGTCGTCAAAAAGGAAGATGGTCGCGAGCTCTCCATCAACGTCCGCATGTTTGGCTTGCCATATAACTACCAGCCCGAAGAGGAGGAACAGCCCGAGGAAGGCGAACCGGACGAAGACGAGGATAAGGACGACGACGAGGATAAGGGCGAAGACGAAGATAAAGACGAGGACGGCGAAGGTCCGCCAATGCCGCGCGGCGACAACGAGGATCTCAAAAAATATTTGCTGAACGAGCCCGGCGTCGTTATCGACCACGACGTCAATCTGGAAAGCGTCAAATACGTCTTTGGTAAATGGAAAGCCGATTTGCTGGTCGTCGACGACATCGAAGATGCGGTCTACCGGGTCGAGGATGAAATTCGCGAGGACGAGCAGGTCGTAGGATCCCAGGTGATTCACGTGGCCACTGATGGCCGGTTTCGCGTTGAACATCAATACTCCGGCCGCGATCCGTTGACGGTGATGTTCGACGGAGTGAAATTCTGGACCGTCGGAGAGACCAGCGACACCGAACTCGACCTGATCAAGGCCAAGATGAATCCGGCAGTCACTCAGGCCATGGCGTTGCTGGCCGGTCTGCAGGACCAGCCGTTTGCGGCGTTCGGCAAGCCCATGCTTGATGGTGGCGACAAGTCCCAGGGACGCATTTCCAGCCGCATCATGCTGCTGGACGAAGATGATGACTGGTTCTACGCGTGGCTCAGTCTGTACAACGATGACGGGCAGGAACAAACGCGTTTGCTGAAAATCTCCAGCGACCGAGATTGCGGCCGGCGAACCCGGGGCATGACCTTTGAAGACTATCGTGATGTGGATGGACTGATCGTGCCCTTCAGCAAACATCTCGTCTCGGGCCTTGAAGAAAAGGTGCACTGGACAGCGACCACCACATCATTTGAACAACTGGCCGATCCGGATGCCGGACTGTTTGTCGCAAGAAAGGACACCGGCGAATGAATAAACGATTGTTGTTTGTGTGCACGCTGATGGTTTGGGCTATTAGTGTGCCCACGACGCACGCACAAAATCTCAACGGCGGGTTTGACGAAGCCATTGCGTGGGCCCAGGTCCGCATGGTCAAGGTGTACGGCGCAACGGCTGGCCGTGTCGACGGGTATTCGTCCGGCATTATCGTGTCACCGGACGGACTGATTGTCACGATGCAGGGGGTGTACCTGGACGGCATGAACACGCGTGTTACGATGCACGATGGAACACAGCATCGGGCCATCGTGTTGCGTCGCAACCGTGCGCTGCAGCTGGCTCTTCTGAAAATCGAGGCGGAAACGCCCGAATATTTTGAACTGTCGGCTGAAGATGTGGGCCGCAAGGGTGACTGGGTCGTCGCTCTCAGCAACGCGTTCAAGGTCGCCGACGGGGTCGAGCCGATGTCGGTCAATCTGGGCATCATCTCGCTGCGAACCAGCATGGAGGCCCGCCTGAGTCCGCGTGATGTCGCCTATCGCGGACCACTGGTGCTGGTCGATTGCATCACCAGCAACCCGGGAGCCGGTGGCGGTGCCGTTGTTACCCAGGACAAGCGGCTTGTCGGCTGCATTGGTCGCGTCATCAACAGCTCCGATACCAACACCCGGCTGAATTATGCGGTGCCCTGCGGAGTTCTCAACGGATTTGTCGATGGAACGCTGGAGTTGGAACCTGAGACTGCCGTGGCGGCCAGTGACAAACCGGCCGACCTCGGTTTGCGGTTGTTTCGCATTGGCGGCCGCCGCGCGCCCGCCTACATTGACCGCATCATTAACGGTTCACCGGCGGAACAAGTCGGTTTGCGTCCCGATGATCTGGTGATCTCGCTCAATGGCGAAAAGATCGGAACGATCCGCGAGTTCGATGCCGTGATGGAGACGATCGCACCCGGTCAGGAGATCATCATTATTGTGAAACGAAAACAACGCTTGATTCGCGTGCCGCTAACACCGATCGAGAAGAACTAGGCGGATTCCATGACGAAGCGCAAACTTGTTCCGTCCATCCTGATGGCAGGCCTGATTGGGCTTTGCGGCGTCATGTCCGCGGCGGCCCAACCCGCGGATACCGCCAGCGACGAAAAGATCATGCAGGGAATGCGGCTGACTCCCAAAGCGTTCCGGATTGCCGCCCAAAGAGTACAACCGGCTTTGGTCACCATCGAGTCCTTTGGCGGCACCAGCACGGTAGTCGGCAAGATCGGCGGCATTCGCCAGCAAGGCGAAGGCAACACGACCGGCGTGATGATCTCACCCGATGGTTACGTGATTACCAGTGCGTTTAACTTTATCGAGCAGCCTCCCGTGATCACCGTGATCACCAGCGATGGCGTGCGACGCGTTGCCAATCTGCTGGGTCGCGACGACACGCGAAGGATCTGTTTGCTCAAGATCGAGGACGTCGCGGATATGCCGGTGCCGGAATTGGTTTCGCCGGACGAGATCCGCGTCGGTCATTGGGCCGTCTCCGTCGGTGTGGGCTATGGCGATTCCAATCCCGCGATTTCGATGGGCATTATCAGCGCCAAGGACCGCATTGGCGGTCGTGCCATTCAGACTGACGCCAACATCAGTCCGGCTAACTACGGCGGTCCCTTGCTGGATATCGAGGGCCGCGTGATTGGCATCTGCGTTCCTATGTCAGCGGATTCGCAGAATCTGGCAAGTGGTGTTGAGTGGTACGATTCGGGCATCGGTTTCTGCATTCCACTGGTGGGCCTGGAAAGCCTCATCCAGCGGCTCAAGGACGGACGTCACATCAAGCGGGCGTTTCTTGGTATTCAGTCCGAGGACATTATAGAAGAAGACAAACAGGGCACTCGAATCTCGGAAGTCGTTCCAGGCACTGCAGCAGCCGAGGCCGAATTGAAAAAAGGCGACGTCATTCTCAAGATCGACGAGCACCCCACACCCAACGTTGCCGAATTACGCAGTGTGCTGGCCAAATATTATGCCGGTGACGACGTCGAATTGACTTACCTGCGTGACGACGCGGAAGAAACGATGACCGTCACGCTGGGTTCGCCACCTCAACAGGAAGCCGAGGATACGCCCAGCCTGTTCCCCGGCCGCCGCCGCGTACCTCGGCCGGATCGTTAATAACGCGCGCCCCTCGTTAAGTTAATAACGCGCGCCCCTCCTTCATCAACGGAGAGATTGATTCCCCCGACTCTCCCCCAAGCGGATAGGTTGATTCCCGATGCCTCTCCCCTGAGGGAGAGGCCGAATCGGCTTGCCGATTCGGGTGAGGGGGATGTGCAATCACCGACTTCGCCACCAACATACAACCTGCCCATCCCCTCACCCGCCGCTCCGCGGCGAACCCCGGCGCGCCGGGATCTTCGACTCTCCCTCAAGGGGGAGGCTCATTCCCACGCCTCTCCCCTGGGGGGAGAGG
>CAMYKF010000269.1 GCA_947258905.1 uncultured Pirellulaceae bacterium
GGACCGTAATCGCGAATCCACGCATCGTTGGTGGGGATATCGAAAAGCTGAACGTTGTCCAGTTGCGAGAGGGCGGCGTGGGCTGCGTTGAGCGCGTCACCAGAGGCAATCACGCAAGCGGTTTCACCGCGGCTGATCGTTTCCACCAGCAAGATGAACTCCTGCTGGGCAGCTTCCAGATTCTCCGGCCACGTGTCTCGATTGTGGGGCCACGCCAGCCATGTGGCGACGTGAGGATGCCACTCGGCGGGCATGCGGAAGCCCAGGTCGGCGGGCGTCGACTGATCAGTACTAATCATCCAGCCACCGCTTGTTCAGTCCGTCGTAGGCATCGATGCGGCGGTCGCGCAGGAAAGGCCAGTGCGTTCGCGCCGTTTCGATGTTGGTCAAGTCGCAGGCCGCAATGATTGTGCCATCGTCCTGGCGACTGGCCTGGGCCAGACGTCGTCCGTAGGGATCGCAAACCAGGGACGAGCCCCAGAACAGGATGTTATCCTCGCGGCCCACGCGGTTAGGCGCGACCAGGAAAACGCCATTGGCGATGGCGTGCGAACGCATCATCGTCTGCCAGGCACTCAATTGGCTGGCGCCAAATGCCTCGCGGTCGGCATCCAGCCAGCCGATGGCGGTCGGATAGACGAGAATGTCGGCTCCTTGCATGGTCGTCAGCCGTGCCGCTTCGGGAAACCACTGGTCCCAGCAAATACACACACCGATTTTTCCGTAAGCCGTATCGAAAACGCAAAATCCGAGATCGCCCGGCGTGAAATAGAACTTTTCGTAAAAGAACGGATCGTCCGGGATATGCATTTTGCGATAGACCCCGGCCAGCGATCCATCGGCATCGATCACGACGGCGGAGTTGTGAAACAATCCGGCGGCACGCGATTCAAACAAGCCGGCCACGATGACGATCTCGTGGCGGCTCGCCAGCTGACCGAGTTGTTCGGTGGTCGGGCCGGGGACGGGTTCGGCTAGTTCAAAACAGGCGTGGTCTTCGGATTGGCAAAAATACCTGCTGGTGAACAGTTCCTGCAGGCAAATGACCTGTGCGCCCCGGGACGCCGCGTCGGCGATTTTCTGGCTGGCCAGATGCAAATTGCTGTCGGCAGACGGCTGACTGGCAAACTGGATGGCTGCAACCTGAACCAATGGCAAGGCCCCCTGTTTCTTTTGTGCGGTAAAACGAGTGCCGGCAGGGCCGAACGGATTTGGACCCGTAGACGTAACGATAACGAATGGTACCTTAAAACATCATGTTCAAAAAACCACCACGCGGTTTATTCGTGACAGGAACCTCGACGGAGGCAGGGAAGACGTTTGTGGCCGCGCTGATTGCCCGGGCCCTGCGTGCTGCGGGCCACAACGTCGGTGTCTACAAGCCGGCAGCCAGCGACTGCATCAAGGTCGGCGTGGACATCGTATCCGAAGACGCCACGGTCTTGTGGGAAGCCGCCGGCAGACCACTGACGCTGGACGCCGTTTGCCCGCAACGCTTCCAGGCAGTGCTCGCGCCGCACCTGGCCGCCAAGGCCGAAGGCCGCGAGATCGATTCCCGTTTGCTTCGCACCGGACTGGAGCCGTGGGCCGACTCGGAGATCGTTGTTGTCGAAGGGGCAGGCGGATTGATGTCGCCGATCGGCGATCACGAATTCGTGGCGGATGTTGCCCGCGACATGGGCTATCCGTTGATCGTTGTCGTGCCCAATGTGCTGGGCTGCATCAATTACGCCATGCAAACGCTGATCGCCGCTGCCTGCTATGGCGAGGGGCTTGAAGTCGCCGGGATCGTGATGACGCATCCGGAAGGGTTTGACGGCGACGTCAGTACCAACACCAATGCCGACGAAATTGCGCGGCGTGCGGTCGCGCCGCTGTTGGCCATGGTGCCGTTTGGAGCCGACGATTTCGAGACGCATGTAGACTGGTTTGCGCTCAGTGAAGCGGCTCAGGTACGCGCCGCCAGGTAACAATTTCCGGGTTCTGCTATGGCGTTCATCAAGTATCTGCCGGCGGATCAAATTCCCGCAACCGATCAGGTCGCCGATCAGGACCACATCATTCAGGTGCACGGAGTCAACAGTCCCGTGATGAAACTGCACCTCAATTTGTACGCCCACCTGATGCGCGGACCGGGGCCACTGGATCTTGTCCAGCGTGAGATGGTGGCGACCGCGGTTTCCAATCTCAACGGCTGTCATTACTGAGCGGAGCATCATCGCCGCGGTCTGCGGAGACATTTGCTGAAACAAGGCCGCGACCAGCAGGAGTCGGACGCGCTGATCGATCAGTTGCTCGACGACTACCGCGCCGCACCGCTTGGGGATGTTGAGCGCAGCATGCTGGAATATGCAGTCAAGCTGACGATTCGTCCGTCTGATGTCGGCGCAGAAGATGTCCAGGCTCTGCGCGATCAGGGTTTGGACGATCGCGCCATTCACGACTTGTGCGCGATTGTGGCCTATTTTGCCTTTGCCAATCGCATCGCTGACGGATTGGGGATTGAACTGGAGTAGCGCTGGCTGTCGCTCTCTGCACTCGTAGCCAAAGTCGTGAGACTTTGGAAAGGGCCGTCTGTCAAATTGGAGAGAGGCGTCAAATCTCTCACGAGATTTGCTACGGGTGCATTGGTTTGCTACGCAGGGGTCTTAGCGCCGGTAGGTGCGGAATCCGGCGCGGATTTGACGCAACAGTTCACCAATATGATGGTGGTTGTCACGGCTTTGCGTGATCACCAGCGAAATGGCCGGCTCGGCAATCTGGATCGTGGCATCGTCCCAGGAATGGGGTGCCACCATGGCCTTGATGTATTGCACCAGTTGCAGCGTCGCGCTGGCAAACGGCGGTGCCATCAGATCTCCAACATAATAGGAAACGGTGACCATGTCCGGAGCAGCGGTGGGAACAGGTCGCAGCGGTCGGGCATGGTCCCGTTCGGGCCGTAGCGGTCCGGGTACGTAGGAAGCCGGTTGCAGGGCGTGATTCGGCTGCCCGGTTGAAGTCGACAGCGGCGCTTCCAGCAGTGCCTGCTGGACCGGCGGTCGCGGAATGCGGTTCTGATACAACTGATTTTCCAGATCGCGAATTCTCGCTCGCAACTGTTCCCTCGTTTCCGTTCCCGGCGGAGTCGACTGCAGCGATTCCGGTTGCGAGGCCCAATAGATGCGACCTTGCCGGTACTGGTTGTACTGGGGATTGAACTGATCGAAGGAACTGGTCCGCGTGTTCATATCGGACATTCCCCGAGCCAGTGACTGAATATCGTGCTGCAGTCGAACGATCATTTCGCTTTGTCGCATTTGCTCGTGTTTCAGCTGCTGCAGGTCGTCAGTGGCGGGAGCGCTGGCTTGTTGATGAGGTGAGTGAACCAGAGCGTCGGGAACGGCGTGCATGCCTTCTCGGTGCGCACTGTCGGCCGCCGCGTCCAGCGCCAGTCCGATGACGGTCCGGATATGTTCGGCGTCATGCTGCTTGCTCGTCAGGTACTCGGTGAGGCGACGGGCAACGTTTGCGCGGTACTGGGTCAGTTGCGGCGATTGTTGCTGGATGGAATGGGTACCAAAGTTCATTTCACCAGCCAGGTGATGGGTCAGCGGCTCGACGGGCTGGAAGGGAGGTTCGCCGCTGGCCCAGGCATTCAGGTCTTCGTTGGCAATGCCGGCCACACCCCGATTCGATCGCGTCGTATCAAGGGAAGCGCTGGAGGCGCACCTGGCACACGGGCATTGGCAGTCGGGGGAATCACAGGCGTGGGCGGAAGGAAAAACCCGGGTTCCCATGTAGAAAGTAAAGCCGTTCGAATCGCAAAGGCAGTTTTGCGTAACCTCCGGTTCATTGCCAGAGGACGCTTCGTGACGTGCCTCGATACACTCCTGACACCCACATTCTGCAGGCACCAGTTCAGTGGAAGGGCCAATCGTGGCAAACCCCGGCCACTGGGCAGAGCAGGTTGGGGTGGTGGTTTGTTGTGCCTGAGCCAGTGAATGACTGCCCAGTAGGGCAAGCATGATGAATCCAGTCAGCGACTTCCGTGTCATCGCAGTATCCTCCTGAGATGAAGTGACCTGTAGTAAGGGAGCGGGATGGCGACGATGAGCAAGGGGAAGTCATCATCGCAGCAGAATTGTTGTCCGAATCGCCAGAATCGGGCAATATCGATCCAGTGGTAGCGTTTTGCTGCGGCGGGCCGCGGTTAACAGGTGCCATCAAATCGAAATCTCGACTTTGCTCCGCGGGCGCGTTAATTTACG
>CAMYKF010000270.1 GCA_947258905.1 uncultured Pirellulaceae bacterium
ATACTGGACCCGAACGTGACAACCGTATCGGCCACCCGCATCAGATGATAAGTGTCAACGGGCGCTTTCGGCGGGATGATGGTGACATTGGGCAAATCAATGGCGGCCATGCGTCGCGTACTGAGGTTGTCGACGTCCTTTAGATTGGGATGCATGCGAACGGTCAGCCGGGCGGATCGCTTTCGTCGCAACAAGTCGCGGCCAATCCGCGCCACGGCGGTTGCCTGGTCCGCATATAGTCGGTTCGACCAGCAGTCACCGATCGCCACAAATTCGTCTTCGGAAGAAGTAAACAGCACGATATTGTGCCGGTTAACTTTCCAGCCGGCCGGCAAGCGGCCCTGTTGCTGGTCCTTGACGAACGAGTGCCAGTTCTTTTCAACTCGGGCGATGCGACTGCTGAACCAGTCGCGGGCGACGCGTCTGCGATGGGGGTTGTTCACCGCGCGGTGCCAGTGTTCACGCATTCGCGACTCGACATAATCGATCTCGTGTGGCAAGCGGTTTTTAAACAGCTGAAAATGCCGAGTGTCGCAGCCGCGTTCGTGAATGTAGCAATCGACGCCCGCTTGCTGGCACGCCCGCAACACGGCCCGCATGGTAGCAAAGCGTCCGTTGAATACGTACACGCGGTCCGGTCGCCGCCGGGACAACAAACGCTGCATTGCGTGCCATACGTGTTCGGCGTTTTGCGAAATATCGCCCAATGCCGTTTCATGCTGTTGCAGGTCAGGATCGGGATCACGGGTCAGCGAAACCAGCGACGAGAGCGCCGCGTACCCCAGATCAAAACCTTCCTGGTGAATTTGCTTGAGCTGTTCAATGTCGTCGATGTTTTTTACCGTCAGGTCATCGTTATCCGAAGCGACCGCACCGATTCCCCGCAACCTGATATTGCCGTTTAGCGATTTCACGCCGTGCAGACGCCGCAAGCGACAATTCTCGCAAATCGACCGGTCGGCTTGCGGATTGAAATCACAGCCCTTCAGTTCGCCGAGGCAAGCCACCATGGAAACCCGATCACCGCGATCCAGATGACGCTGGGCGATCTCCAGTTCCGTCTCGAAATGCGGAGCCACGGTGCGATAGGGAGAAACAATCAGTACGTGCATGGCTGCGTGAGGCAGCGTATCGGTCAAGCGACACGCTGCGGCGGTTCCTTGTCGGCGGGGGAGGGCGGAGCGAATACGTTGCGCCACGTGTCGTTATCGGCTCGGAGGTCTCGTGCGATCACGGGCGGATGTCGCAATTTGCTGATACCTTGTACCGGCTGATTGGCCAGCCGACTGGAGGCATCGATCGTGTGAGTACCATCAGCGCGAAATCCGATATTGGAAACGAGATTTGTTTCCGGCAGCACAGTCAATCCAGACCGTGCCCAACAGGCAAAGGCCCAGCTGTAATCCCATGTGTCGATCTCGCTGGCGTGTTGGCGGTCAAAGATGCTGGTCCAGTAGGCGCGTTCCTCTGCGTCGCCGCACCAGCGGTTAATCAGTCCGGCCTGCTTTTGCCGGGGCCACTCGCGCATTTCCAAATCAAAATGTTGCCAGGCCCGTCGCCAGGTGGCCCAGCCCCAGATGTGAGCGTATTTGGAAAAGTAGTAACTGAAAGCACTGCGCGGTTGTGATTGAAAGTTGTCGCCGCTGATCATCATGATTCGCGGATTACAGGCGAAGCGGTGCAGCAGTGACTCACAGAATCCAAAAAAGGTCGGGTCCGGCAGGCAATCGTCTTCCAGCACGATGACTTGCTCGTGCACGTCCAGCGCCCATGAAATGGCCCGGGCCATCTGGTGTCGGCAGCCAATATTGGATTCCTCAAACCGCGTCAGCAGCTGGCAGGGCCAGTCGACGCGGCTGGCAATCTGCCTTGTTTGCCGAACAAGCTGGTCGTCGCCGGGCAGTTCGGGGCGCGGGCCGTCCGCGGCGATCAGCAAATGGCGTGGTCGCTGCCGGGCAATCGCAGCAAATACTCGCTCGGTCAAATCCGGGCGATTGAACACGCACAACAGGATGGGAACGTTACAATTCATGGGCACAAAATTTGTCGCGGATTGCTGCGCACTTTAGGCAATTTCGGACTGACAGCACAAGAACGATATTTACCGGAAGCAACCGATCTGTTATTCGAAGAAGCGAAATTACCGCAAGTGCTTGCATGACGGACCATGGCAGGTTCGTTGTGCGGCGTTATCGACTTGTCGCGATTCCCCTGGCAGCCCGACGATCCGTGAAGCAACAACGCATCCAACCCCGATTACCGCGCAAACTGAATATCGGTTGCGGTGCAAACTTTCACGAGGGTTGGTGCAATATCGATCTGTCGGCAGCTGATCCAGGTGTCATCCAGTACGACATTCGGCGTGGACTGCCGTTCGACGACAACACGTTCGATGTGGTTTACCATTCGCATTTGCTCGAGCATCTGACTCCCCAGCAGGGACGTGACTTGCTGGCCGAATGTCATCGTGTGTTGCGTCCTGATGGAATCGTGCGAATTGTGGTCCCCGATCTGGAGCGGATCGCGCAGCTGTATCTGGAAATGTTGCAGAAGGCGTGGATGGGCGATCCGAAAGCGGCGGAGAATTATCACTGGATGAAACTGGAACTGCTGGATCAACTGGTGCGTGACCGTTCCGGCGGCTTGATGGGACCGTATATGGTCGATCAGGAGAAAGCCAACCGCGACTTTGTCGCTTCGCGTGTCGGACGCGAACTGGATAGTTGCCAGGCGTGTTTTGCAGATCGCAAGTCATCCCGGACCGGGCGGGCCCAGGCTATTGCCGAATGGTGGAACCGCTGTCGCGGGGGCCTGGCCACGTGGGCCGTCAAGCTGTTGCTGGGCCAGGAAAAAAGCGATGCCTTCCGTGAGGGACTGTTTCGTCACGAGGGCGAGATTCACCGCTGGATGTACGACCGGTTTTCCCTGTTGCAGCTTTGTTCCGAACTGGGCTTTGACGATTTCCGGATTTGCCTCGCGGACGAAAGCATGATTGACAACTTTCACTCGTATCAGCTGGATACCCTGGGCGACGAAGTTCGCAAACCGGATTCGCTGTTTGTGGAATGCTGCAAACGGCGAATGGCGCTGCGCCGTGCCGCCTGACAATGGCGAGCGCGACGTTCGCAATCAAAAAAACACGGCAGCGAACGCCGCCATATTGATGGTGTCGTGACCGCGATTCTTTTGGGAATTATCCGATCAGCAACTGTCGCAGTCGCTGCAGGAGCGACAAATGCGGAGCGACTTTGCGTCTCGGTGTTGCCGGCTTGCGGATTGACGATAGAACCGCCGACATCGTCGAGTTTGAATAAGAAGCCCTTGTCACGTTCGGCCCGTCCGATTTCGATCATCGGCAACTCATTCGAAACAACCGTTTTCGATCGCATGGACTTTGGCGCCACAGGGAGATTGCAGCGGCGATTGCCCGTCTCCGCCTTTCCCCGGGTCCCGGTCAGTCCTCTTGCCGCCTTTTTTCCGCCATTGAATATCGCGGCAAGGTCTCCACACGCCGCCATGGCGTCGCCCTTGGGTGGAAGGGTTACTGCCAGGTGATAAAATCTCGTCCATTCAATTCTGTTTTCGGAGTCTCTGATTCATGTTTCTTGAACTCTTCACACCGGGCAACCTGTTTACGCTGGGCATGCTGATCCTGCTGCAGGCCGTGCTGGGATTCGACAACTTGCTGTACATTTCCATCGAATCCAAACGGGTCGAGGTATCCAAACAGAGCTATGTCCGCAAACTGGGAATCGGCTTTGCCATTTTGCTGCGAATCCTGCTTTTGATTGTGGTGGTGATGGCCATCGAGCGGCTGCAGGAACCGTTTTATACGGTGGGGATTGAAAAGGTGGATCAGGTGGCCCAGGCCGAGGGGCATCGGCATGCGGCTGAAGGTGCGATCACCGACTACGAGGCCAATCCCTACAAGGACGACCACGGGCAATACCGGTTGACCGACAGCGGAACCATCATCGCGGCGGCCCTGAATGTTCACAGTGTGATTGTGCTGTTGGGCGGTATGTTCATCATTTACACCGCGTTCAAGGAGATATTTCACCTGCTATCCATCAATCACCTGGAACACGAAGGCGAAGGGGGCAAGAAACGCAGTGTCGGCGCCGCCGTTTTCTGGATCATGACCATGAACCTGGTGTTCTCCTTCGACTCGATCCTGAGCGCGATGGCGCTGACCGAGGTCTTCTGGGTGATGGCGACGGCGATCGTCATCGGCGGCCTG
>CAMYKF010000271.1 GCA_947258905.1 uncultured Pirellulaceae bacterium
CATGGACGCCATTACAACGCGCCGGGTTGGCAACGCGCGGTGGTTGCCCTGGCGGGTCCCATCCCCGGCATTCTGCTCGGCGCCGGGATTGCCCTGGCGGGTGTCCAGCTGGGATTGCCGATGCTGGTGCCCATCGCTGTGCTAACGATACTGCTCAACGCCCTGAACCTGTTGCCGTTTTTGCCCTTCGATGGCGGCTGGGTTATGCAGGCGGTGCTGTTTTCGCGCAACCTTTATCTGGAGTTCTTTTTCAAGGTAGTCGCCACGGTCGTGTTGGGTTTGCTGGGTCTGGGGACGCGCAGCAGACTGCTGATGTTCCTGGCGGTGTTCATGGCGATGGGTTTGCCGCTGGCCTGGCGATTGTGCAAACTGGCCACGGGAATGAAGCGGGACGGTATCCTGCCACATCCGCAGCGAGGTCATGATCTGTGCGAACCGACGATTCGCGAAGTCGTCAAACGGGTGCGGCTGCAGACTCAAACACCGCTGGCCCAGCGGGCCAACGTCTCGCTTAACATCTACGAACTGCTCAGCGCACGACCACCGGGCTTTTTCACCAGTCTCGTGTTGCTGGGTGTGCAATTCGGGGCCCTGGTCGGCAGTGTGGTATTTGTGTGGTGGTTGATTGCCGGTCAGATTCCCAATGCCGCCGTGTTCGGCGGCCTGCCGCAGCCTCCGCCCGAACCGGTCATCGAGATTCGTGGCGATCAGGTGCGAGTTGGCCAGCTGCCGCCGCCGTTGTCTGACGAACAACTGGCCACGGTCGTTGTGACGTGCGAGGACGAACAGCAACGAGCCGTGGCATTGCAGACGCTTGGCAATTTGCCAAATGTTGCTGTGTCGCAGTTGGGGCAGTCATTGGTGGTTGAAGTGGCGGCATCCGATCGAGATCGCAACGAGCAGGTGCTGGAGATCTGCAGGGACTTCGACGAAACTGCAATTCTCGACGTCACCGGCAATCGGACCGCTGTTGAGATGCAGGTGACTTTCCGGGACTCTGCTGCAACCCGGAGGGTGTATGACGCGATGGACGCCTACCTGTCTTGCAATCACCTGAATGTGATTCCGCCATGGTCTTCGACACATGAAGTCACCGAGCAGCAACAGCGTGCCCGCAAAACATGGAACCAGTTGGCCGGATTGGATAGCGGTGAATTAACAGGGGAAATGGAGCGGCTCGCCGATCAGCTGGATGAGGCGTTGCTTACGAACGACATTGAGGAACAAACCCGGCTCATCAAGTTGCAGCAACGGATCGGCATCCAGCAAACGATCCGAGCCGTGCGTGAATTTCAGGAGTCGGGGGGCGTTGATCGCGCGATGTGCGACCTGTATTTGACAAGTCCCGATCTGGACGCGGACCTGATGTCATCGATGAGTGGATTTGGCGATGCCGATGACGAAGCGGCGGCTGCCGCGCGGCAGGAGGAATACGCGCGGCGTCTGGCGGAATTTGATCGGGCCCTGACCCCGCTGCTGGGACAATTGCCAGGAGACGCTGAAGCATCACCGAGGTTGCTGGATGAATCCATGCCGATGGGCTATGTGATTCAGCAAGGCGAAACGCTGTTTATTGAGAGTTCCAGCTTTCATCGGACCGGCACCGGTCTGGCAGCTCTGGTGAAGTGGTTGGAACGGCAGGGTGCCAGCGACATTCGCTACGCCATTTACGATCGCTTCCGCGGCATGAACATCCCAGACCGCGTCACCGAATAACCCTCTCCCTCGGGGAGAGGGTGTCCCGGCGTGCCGGGGCGGGTGAGGGCATACGTAACACGCTATTCAGTCAGAACGCAGCTCCTTGCTGGCCGAAGGTTGCCCACAATTGAGTGTTTTGGCTACCCGGCAACCGTGGCCGGTGAACTCGACGAGTCGCGACTGACGGCGATTGCCTGATCCAGATCGGCGATCAGATCCTCGACATCCTCGATACCGACGGACAAACGCATCAGCGTGTCGCGCAAGCCGCCCTTTTCGCGCTCCTCTTTGGGAACCGAAGCGTGTGTCATGCTGGCTGGATGGTTGATCAGTGATTCCACGCCACCCAGACTTTCGGCCAGGGCGAAGACTTTGGTGCTGGAAGCAAACCGGCGATTGCGTTCCAGATCGCCCCGCAGTTCTACGGACACCATGCCGCCGTAATCACTCATTTGCCGCGAGGCAACTTCGTGCGACGGATCGTCGACGAGCCCCGGGTAGTACACTCGTTCGACGTCCGCATGCTGCGCGAGATACTCGGCAATTTTTGCAGCGTTTTCGCAATGCTGTTTCATCCGCACCGCCAGCGTCTTGGTGCCACGCAAAACCAGGAAACAGTCCATTGGACCGGGCACGCCACCGAGAGCATTTTGCAGAAAACGCAGTTGTTCGTGCAGTTCCTCATCGTTGGTCACCAACGCGCCGCCAATCACATCCGAGTGCCCGCCCAGGTATTTGGTTACCGAGTGCACAATGACATCAGCGCCCAGGCTCAGTGGTCGTTGCAGGATCGGCGTGGCAAACGTGTTGTCCACGATGACTTTGGCTCCGCCGGCATGTCCGATCTCCGCAGCGCCCGCGATATCGGCGCAGGTCAGCAGCGGATTGGAGGGTGACTCCAGCCACAGCAGCCGGGTGTTGGGTTGCATCGCTCCGCGGATTTCGTCCAGATTCCACGCATGAACCGCGGTGAAGGAAACACCGAGTTGTTTCCAGATTTTGTCAAACAGCCGAAACGTACCGCCGTAAACGTCCCGCGCCGTGACGATATGATCGCCCGATTTCAGCGTATGCAGCAACGTGTTCTCGGCGGCCAGGCCGCTGGCAAAACACAAGCCGTATTTGCCGTCCTCCAGTGCAGCGAGGTTGGCTTCCAGGGCGGTTCGCGTGGGATTACCACTACGCGCGTATTCGTACCCCAGATGCTCGGCCGGCGCGCTCTGCACATAAGTCGAAGTCAGATAAACCGGTGTCATGATCGCGCCGGTCGAAGGGTCCGGTTGTTGACCCGCGTGAATGGCACGCGTGGCAATTTTAAGTTTGTCTTTGTTCACGGTATTGCTGAATGGGTTACAGGTTGTGTTTTCAGGAATTTCCGGTTGACGGGACCGGCCAGCTCACATTCGAATTGTGAAATGCAGTTCGCGGTCCCCTGTCCGGCCTGCGGCAGGCGTATCGCCAATTTACACTTCGGCCATTTCGCCGGCTTCAGACATGTTGGCGACGGTATGCACCACATCGTATTTGGTGATAATCTCGAAGTTGTCATCGTTCATACGCACGAACACGGCCGGCGTATCGCCACGCAGGATGCCGGTTATCTGGTCGATCGAGGTTTCGGGTTCCACGATGGGAAAGGCCGAACCCATGACTTCCCGCACCTTGGTGTGCCGCAAGTCGTATCCCTGCAACACGAGCGTCACCAGACTGTCCTCGGTGATTGAACCCATCGGCTTGCCGTCCTCGAACACCGGCATTTGCGAGATGTCCAGTTCTTCCATCTTCGCCATGACTTCGTGCGCGTTGTCATCGGGTTTGGCAAGGTGCAATTCCTTGAACCGTGATTTGGCCCGCACACACTGGCCGGCACTGACCTTGATCGCCGGGCCCAGGTACTGGTTGTCACGCATCCACTCGTCATTAAACACCTTGCTCATGTACTGACGACCGGTGTCGGGAATGAGAATCACCATCACGTCGTCTTGGCCGAGCGTCTTGGCGACTTCCAGACCGGCCCACACAGCGGCGCCGGCCGAGCCACCGGTAAAAATGCCTTCCTGCCGTGCCAAACGCCGGGCCACGATGAAACAGTCGCGGTCAGTCACCTGCAGGCAATCGTCCAGCACATCGAAATGCATCGTGGATGGAAAGATGTCTTCGCCGATGCCTTCGACCACGTAGGTCGATGCCTTGCCCACACTGCCCTTGTGAAAGTATTCGTGGTACAGCGAACCGATCGGATCGACACCAATGATCTTGACGTCGGAGTTTTGTTCCTTGAGGTAGCGACCGGTTCCGGAAATCGTACCACCGGTTCCCATGCCGGCTACGAAATGAGTGATCTGGCCGTCGGTGTCCTGCCAGATTTCGGGCCCGGTGGTCATGTAGTGGGTTTCGGTGTTGTCGGCATTGTCGTACTGGTTGGGGTAGTACGAGTTTGGAATTTCGGCGGCCAGTTTTTTGGCGATCGAATAGTAGGACCTGGGATCCTCTGGTTTGACTGAAGTT
>CAMYKF010000272.1:0-4204 GCA_947258905.1 uncultured Pirellulaceae bacterium
GGCGTCGGGAAGTTCGCCGACTGGTGTTCATTTTTACTCTGGTGCTCGGTTCGGTAATGGCGGTGTATGCCATTTTGATTGGCATCTGGGGCGATCTGGTGATGCAGCTGGTTTACTCGTCGGAATTCGCAGGTAACCAGATGACGATTCGCCTGCTGGCTGCCGGTACATTCGCACTGTCGGTGGGCGTTTCGGCCAATCACGGACTGCGGGCCCTGGAACGACCCGAGATCAACTTCCATGCAAGCGCCATCGGCCTGCTGGTGGCGATCACCTGTGCCTTGATATATATCCCTCAATATGGACCGGCGGGCGCCGCGGCAGGCTATTTTTCCGGCTGCACGATAACCGCGATTATTCGATATGCGGGCCTGTTGATGGTATCGGCCGAGCCGAAAGAGGGGGCGTCGACATGAGCAGTATCGCTACCACGGAACTTCGAGAATTCTCACCTCGTTCGAGCAATCTTCGGACGGCGCTGTGGGTTTGGGTATTTGCGTTGGTCAGCCAGATGGCGTTTCGTCAACGTGAAGTGAGCGAGTTGATGGCTCCGGGCGGATTTGACATGCAGGTCAAATTTCAAATTGCCGCGTGGATGGGACTGGGCGTTTTTGCATGGCAACTGATTGTGCGACGTGTGGCCGATCTCAGATTGGTCGTCCGTTCTCCCCTGTGCTGGTTTGCCGCCTATGTTGTCATCGCAATGGTCAGCACGCTGTATTCCACTTCACCGCCGCTGACATTGTATCGCGCCGGGCAACTGGCGGTCATTATCGCGTTGGTCATCTCGTTACGAGATTCCCTGGATCGCATTCACTTGTTTGTGTTTGTGTTTCTGGCGTTAAACTGGGTGCTCGTTCTGATGGCGAATCTGGGGCTGGATTTTGGCCTGGGCTGGATTCGGGGAGCGGACAATGCGTTTATGGTCTTCGATCGGCAAACCACTGCTCCCTGGCGGTTTTCCTCGCCGATGGCCCATGCCAGCCAGATTTCAATTGTCGGCGGCGCCAGCGCGGTTGGGCTGGCCATGCGAACCACTCGCAAAACATTGCCGGACAACCTGCCATTTATCCTGTTTGCCGTCGTTACCGTACTGTTGACGGTCAGTCGGACGGCCATTGCCGCCATGCTGGTGGGATTTATCGTGGTTGCGATTGTGCGAAAAAGCTTTATTCCTCTGGCATTGCTTGCCGGATTCGCCCTGCCGCTGGCTTTGATCTTCACGCCCGTGGGTGACAAGCTCGTCGAATACACAATGCGAGGTCAATCGGTTGAGGAATTCCAATCCCTCACTGGCCGGTCAGACATATACAGACTGGGCATCGCGCGCGCCATGGAATCGATGCCGCTAGGCGAAGGTTTTTGCGCCGGCCGTGCCGAGTCGATCGTGGAAAAGAACGTCGGACAATCCATCGTACACGCGCACAACCTGTTTATTGAATCTGCCATCGGCATGGGATTGCTCGGCCTGTTCGCAAGCCTGATGATACTGGTTGCCCTGGGCCGCTCCTTGTTGATGGCGATTCAACTGAAACCGGACCGCAGCGGAGTTTCCCCAGGCTGGGAACCGCTGGCTATGTCCATCCCGCTGGTTGCGTTTTGCATTTTGGACCGTGGATTCGCCGCTCCTGCCGGGCCCTACGTGTATCTGTTTGTTGTTGTTCTGGCGATGACGACCAGAATGTTGATGAAACAGCCCTCCCCCAATACCCCTGCCCCCCTCACCGACTGACAAGGAGACATCGGGATGGCCCGTGTCACAATTTTGATGGCGGTTTACAACGGGATGCCCTTCCTGCCCGAGGCCGTCAATTCGATTTTTGATCAAACGCTGGATGACTGGAAATTCATCATTGTCAATGACGGATCAACCGACGAGACCGCGGCATGGCTGGCTGATCTGGATGACCCGCGTATTCAAATTATCAACCAGTTGAATCAGGGGCTGGCCGCATCGCTCAACAACGGTCTGCAGGTTTGCGAAACGGAATTTGTAGCGCGTTTGGACAGCGACGATATCGCCCTGCCCAATCGCCTGGAACGACAACTGGGTTACATGATCCGTCACCCTGAGGTCGGATTGCTCGGCTCGCAATTCGAACGACTGGGAGAGCAGGAATCGGGTTTTGCGTCAAAATTGCCGTGTGAACACGACGACATCATGGAAGCCCTGTTGCACGCCCGTCATGCGCTGTGTCACCCCACCATCATGATGCGTACCGAAATCATCAAGTCCGTTGGCGGATACTGGGAGCATGCGATCGCGCAGGACTGGGATGTTTATCTGAAGATGGGTGAGCAATCGAAATTGGCCAATCTCGACGAAGTGTTGTTGAAATACCGGATTCACACAGGCAGTCTCAACGGACAGAAGCTGGCCGCGATCCGGCGTTTGCAACGATATGCGGCCGAATCTTCGCGGCGGCGTATGGAGGGGTTGCCGCCCATCACCTTCGATGAATTCCGGGAAACGGAAGACCAACGGCCCTTGTTGTGGCGGGTAAACGAAAAAATGAATGTGCGCGCCATGCACCAGTACCGGCAGGCCATGACCAGCATCCTTGGCGGATACCGCGTGCGCGGCTACGCCCGGTTGGCAATGGCCGCAGCCAGTTCTCCGGGACTGACCACTCGCCGTATTTCCCGCATTCTCAGTTACAACCACAAGGCTGAACCGCTTCAGCGAACCAATGCTCCGGCCCAAGCGACAAACGGGAGCGACCGCTGATGATGCCCAACACGTTTGTCATAGGCGCCATGAAGTCAGCGACCACCAGCCTGTGCACGAAACTGGCGGAACATCCCGATGTTTTTATGGCCACGCCCAAGGAACCCGACTTCTTCAGTCGCGATGAAGTGTATGGGCGGGGCTTGAAATGGTATCAGTCGCGCTTCAGCAATGCCGGCCAGCGAACAGTCGTCGCGGAAGGCAGTACCAGCTACACCAAACAGCTGCAATATCCCCGGGCTGCGTCGCGATTGGCCGAACATGTCCCGCACGCTCGACTGATTTATATCGTCCGCGATCCTGTAGATCGAATCAAATCCCATTGGGCGCACGAAGTTCTGAAAGGACGGACCCGCCTGTCAGCCAATGAATTCGCGCGATCTCATCCCGAGGCAATCGATATCAGCAGCTATTGGAGGCAACTCAATGCCTACCGCGAACACTTTGACGACCACCGGATTTTGGTGCTGTTTCTTGAGCAGTTTCGCGACCAGCCGGCAGCAACCCTCAACCAGTGTTTTGAGTTTCTGCAAATCAGTCAAATGGACCTCAGTGGCGATGACGGTCATCAAAATGTCTCTTCGGACCGCCAGCTGGACCGCTGGCCGTTGCGAATGTTTCGCGGAAAACGCTGGTTTGATGTTCGCTTTGAACAATGGAAGGAAACGGTCCCCCAAAGTTGGCGTCCGGCGCTCAAACGAGTGTTCAAAAGCGGTGACAACGTACCAACCCCGGAACTGGATGACGACACCGTTAACTGGATCGTGGATTCGATTTCCCGTGATGTCGAGGACTTTTTGAGTTACTGTGGTCAGGCCGCGGATTACTGGTCGATGGGGAAAAAGGACACACGCCAATCCGTTGCGAGCCAGTCAAACTGAGGCGATTATCCTGTGTCCGAACATTCCTGTCCCGTCGCTCGAACGATTCCCTCGGGAACCATGGTAACCGTTGTCGCGGTCTTCTTGTTTCTGCTGGCGGTGGGAGCCACGACATTCCGCGAGGTCAAATCGCACTATCCGGGTCCGAACATCGTTGACAACACAAGATTCGGCTTTTGCGACTTTTATAACGGAATCTACTATCCGACCTCCGCATTTCTGAACGGCGACAATCCCTATCTGGAATCGATTGTTGAATCGTGGCCCATAAGCCGGCAGGCACCGTTCTTTTCGCCTTTCGTTTTTTTCACGCATGCACCGTTGACGCTACTCCCTCCGCGAGTGGCGGCGGTTTGTTATTTTGTCTTCCTGATCGCATTGATTTTGCTGATCGCCCGCCTGACGCAATCCATGTCCGGTCTTCACCCCTGCCTGCCGTGGACTTTGCTGATCGCGGCCGGATTGCTGTTCACTCGTCCTGGCCACGTCGCGGTATTTACCGGCTACTTCACCCTGGAGTTGACCGTGGGCACGCTGCTGGCCTTGCACTTCGGTAAGTCCCGACCGGCGCTGGCAGCCCTCGGCTTGCTGATCG
>CAMYKF010000272.1:4225-6441 GCA_947258905.1 uncultured Pirellulaceae bacterium
TTGCCATACCGTTATTCCTGTTAATGCTGTGCCGCGGTCACTGGAAAGCGGCTTTTGGCGGCGCGTTTGTTTCGGGAGTGGTCTTGGTGCTGGGATTGGCCTGGCTGGCCGATGAACAATCCGTCTACGAAACGTATCAGGAGATTAGCGCAGCCCAGGAAGCCCACCTGGCGTTTCCCAATCTTTGGCCAGTCAATACCTGGACGCGCGTCGATTTGCTGGCGATGATCGCCAAGTGGAATCAGTGGCGACCCGATGAAAAGACCCATCTGGTCGTCATGGTGGCCCTGCTGGTGATCCCCTGCGCGATTGTTGCGTGGCTGTCATATCGGCGACGCAATTCCGAGTTCGATGATGATGGCGCTGCGGGCTTGATCGGCCTGATTTGCGTGTTGGCCGTGCTGGTTACCATTTACCATCATTCCTACGACACATTGATCCTGGCCATCCCGATTTTTGGGATACTTGTGGCACGGCAGCCCGTTTGGTCACAAATCGCACCCATCCATCGCTACGGATTGCTGATATTGACCGGAATTCCATTTGTGAATTACTTGTCGGCGAAAGTTGTGTTCAGCCGGCTCAACCTGAACAGCGAGTCGTTCACGGTTATTACCAGTATCAACGGCGTCGCGCTGGCGCTGGCCCTCGTATACGCCTGTGTTTTGGCGGTTGCCATGGGGACTTGCGATTCAGGACTTGTCCGCAATCCAGCTGAACGCGTTTCGAAGTAACTCGGGCAGCTTGCTGGCCCCGCGTTCGACAAATGAATAAGTAACCTGCGTGGTGGGCTGGCTCATTTTGACGACGCGCGCCAGATCGATGGGCGTAGCGAACACGACGACATCGCAAGGCACTTGCTCGATCGTTTGCTGAAGGTCCTGCAGCTGTCCCTCTCCGTAACCCAGCGCCGGCAGCACGGGGCCGACGTGCGGGTATTTCTCAAACGCCTCGGCGATTTCCCCCACCGCGTATGGCCGTGGATCGACCAGCTCGGCTCCGGCCTGCTCACACGCCAGGAATCCGGCCCCGTAGGGCATGCCACCGTGAGTGATCGTCGGTCCGTCTTCCACGACCAGCACCCGTTTGCCCCGCAACGACGCGGCATCATCAACTTCGATGGACAGATCCCCCTCAATGACCGTCGCCAGCGGATTATGAGTCTGGATGTTGTGGTGCAGCACAGCGAGTTGCCCGGGTGTGGCCTGATCAAATTTGCTGATCACCAGCACGTTGGCATTCTTGAAATTCCAGTCGCCCGGGAAATATTCGAGCTCGTCGCCGGCCCGTAACGGATCGAGCAAGGTGATCAGCAGGTGCGGGCGAATAAAGGGCGTGTCGTTGTTGCCCCCGTCCCACAGCAACACGTCGGATTCCGTTTCCGCAGCGGCCACGATCTTCGCATAGTCGGCTCCGGCAAACACGACGTTGCCCTGTACGATGTGCGGTTCGTATTCTTCCATTTCCTCGATTGTGCAATCGTGGGTTTTCAGATCTTCCAGCGTCGCGAATCGCTGGACCACCTGCTTTCGCAAGTTTCCGTAAGGCATAGGGTGCCGAATAATGCCGGGCCGGATGCCCAGTTGCTGCAGTTGACTCGCCAGGTAACGGGAGAAGGGACTCTTGCCACATCCCGTTCGTACGGCGCACACAGCCACGCACGGTTTCGCCGACTCCAGAAATGTCGCTTGCGGATCAAAAGTCCGGAATTTCGCTCCGGCGGCCTGCACGAGACTGGCCGCCTGCTCGAGAAACTCGAAGGAAACATCGCTATAGGCAAAAACCACCTCGTCCACGGATTGGTCACGAATGATCGTTTCCAGTTCAGATTCGCTGTGAACAGGAATGCCCTCGGGATACAACTTACCGGCCAGTTCCGGCGGATAGCAGCGTTGCTCGATATGCGGAATTTGCGCCGCGGTAAATGCAACAACTTCGAATCGCCGATCGTCTCGATAGACCGTGTTGAACACATGGAAATCACGTCCGCCCGCGCCCATGATCAGAATACGATTGCGATGTTCCATTGGATTTTACTCCGAATGTGATTGGCGTGATTGTGTCTGCTGCGGCAGATTGCGATAATGCCCTGGCAAGCCTGCGTGAATTCCTGTTTTATCATAACGAACTCCCCGGGGGTTGATTGTGAGGAAACAGCTTGATGACAGGTTTTGGACCGTTCCAGCCGGATTAAGGATTTGTTTGGCGTCGTCATG
>CAMYKF010000273.1 GCA_947258905.1 uncultured Pirellulaceae bacterium
AAAAACATGGATCGCACAAATCCATGAAAGAATTCCACATCCGGGAAACTGGCCCGCTGCTCGGGACGATGCTCAATGTGCAAGATGGCCGATTCCACTTTGGGCCGCGGCCAGAAGACGCTGGGCGGTAACACGCGCACCAGTTTTACGTCGCACAGCGACTGTACCCAGACTGACAGGGCTCCATAGTCCTTGGTCCCTGGCGAGGCAACAATCCGGTCGGCCAGTTCCTTCTGAATGGTCACCGTCATCGTGTCGGGGACGATCTCCCAGCGCAGCAGGTTGGAGATCAGGGGCGTCGCGATGTTGTACGGCAGGTTGGCGGCCAGTTTCAATCGGCTGTCGGGTATCGATTGCATGGCCTCCTGCACCGCAACCAGCACATTGGAATGAATGCGGTTTTTGCTTTTCAGGACATCCTGATGCAGCATGCTGATGTTTTCAAATGATTCCAGTTCCTCGCTGGCGATTTGAAACAAGTGGCCATCGATCTCCACCGTGACGATCTGCCCGGCCAGAGGAGCCATCAGGGCGGTGAGTGCTCCGGTGCCCGTGCCGACTTCCAGCACCACATCCTGTTGGGTCAACTCGGCCGTGCGGGCCAGCAATTCGATAAGGTTGTAATCGATGAGAAAGTTCTGGCCATGCCGGCGATTGGGCTCCAGTCCGACTTCGGCAAATCGCCGCGTCAGGTAGGAGATCGTCTGTTTTTTTTGCGGGCTGGTCATCAGATTGCGGGTAATCCTGCCGGTGGATCAGGTGGGCGTGTCGGATTTAAGGTATTGCAGCTGGCGTTCCACATATTTGGCAAGCAAGTCCGTTTCGATATTGACTGTCTCGTCAACACCGCGCTGGCCAATCGTCGTGACCTCCAGCGTGTGCGGTATCAGCACAACACTGAACGAGTCGTCGTTGACGTCCACCAGCGTCAGGCTGATGCCGTCGACCGTCACCGAGCCCTTGGCAGCCATTTGCGCCGTCAGCCGGGGTTCCACGCCAATCACAATTTTCCGCCATTCCTCGTTGTCTTGCAGCGAACGAATCGTTCCCGGTCCGTCGATATGACCGGTGACATAGTGTCCACCCAACCGTGAATCGGGTCGCAATGCCCGCTCCAGATTGACGTGCGATCCCGCCTCCAGCCGGCCCAAATTAGTGCACTGCAGCGTCTCGGGCACCGCGTCAAACTGCAACCATTCACCGTTGATCGCGACTATGGTCAAGCAGCAACCATTGATACTGATGCTATCCCCGACCGACGCATCGCCGTGAATGGACGCAGCGCGAATCGTCAGACGAATGTTTTCCTGTTGCGGCTCGATACGTTCTACGCGGCCGATTTCTTCGACAAGTCCGGTAAACACGAGAGGCTTTTGCTGGAGAGCGAGGTACACGAAGGCTCACTGATGCCGACTTGCCAATGTACGCCAGGTGTGCCGTACGGGAAAGCGGCAATCCGCTTCCGGATGTTTACGCGTTGACCCCTTCTCGCCCTTGAATTGGTCGGGCAGAATGTCCCCTCGTTCACAAACAGCAGGCAAGTCATTGAAACGGCGGGATGCAATGTTGAATTCAATTGTCGATATCCGGGGCAGACAGATTCTCGACAGTCGTGGCAATCCAACGGTAGAGGTCGATGTGACATTGGCCGACGGTTCCTTCGGTCGCGCGGCGGTCCCCAGCGGGGCCAGCACCGGCGCCCATGAAGCGCTGGAAATGCGTGACGGAGACAAGAGCCGGTTTCTGGGCAAGGGCGTTACCCAGGCCATTGCCAACATCAATGACATCATTGCGGAAGAGATGATCGGCATGCCTGCCACCGATCAAATGCTGGTTGACCGGCATTTGCTCGCGCTTGACGGCACGGATAACAAAAGCAAACTTGGCGCGAACGCGATTCTGGGAGTCTCCATGGCGACCGCGGCGGCCGCCGCCGATTTGTACGGTTTGCCCCTGTTTCAGTACCTGGGTGGCAACTTCGCCAACATTCTTCCCGCACCCATGATGAATATCGTTAATGGCGGCGAACATGCGGACAACAATGTGGATGTCCAGGAATTCATGGTCATGCCGCTGGGCTTCGATTCGTTCAGCGAAGCGCTGCGTTGCGGAGCCGAGATTTTTCACCATCTCAAGAAAGTTCTGGCCAGCGGAAATTACAGTACCACTGTCGGCGACGAAGGCGGGTTTGCGCCGAACCTGCAAAGCAACGGCGAAGCACTGTCCCTGATTATGGACGCGATCGAAAAAGCCGGCTATCAGGCAGGCCAGCAGGTGTTTATCGCGCTGGATGTGGCGGCCACGGAATTCTACGATGCGTCATCGGGCAAATACTCCATTGACGGCAAGCAAATCAGTTCGGCCGAAATGGTCGATTTTCTGGCGAGCTGGGTCGACCAGTACCCCATCTGTTCCGTCGAAGACGGGTGCAGCGAAGACGACTGGGAAGGCTGGAAACTGCTCACCGAAAAATTGGGCGATCGCGTTCAACTGGTTGGCGACGACCTGTTTGTGACCAACACAACCCGACTGCAACGCGGCATCGATGAGAATATCGCCAATAGCATTCTGATCAAGGTGAATCAAATCGGCACGTTGACCGAAACCGTAGAAGCCATCCGGCTGGCGGGTCGAGCCGGTTACAGTTGTGTTACCAGCCATCGGAGCGGGGAAACGGAGGATTCCACGATTGCTGATTTGGCGGTTGCCATGGGCACGGGCCAGATTAAAACCGGCTCGGCATCCCGCAGCGACCGCATGGCCAAGTACAATCAGCTGTTGCGGATCGAGGAAATTCTCGGTGACAACGCGGTGTACGGTGGCCCCCTGTTCCCCAAATCCCTCAAATAATTGAGGAACCGCCAGGGCAAGGGACTCGCGCCGTCCTGTCGATCCCGGCAAGCGTCGTCATTTTGCACAAGGCCCGGAGAGGTACGGTGAACAAACGGACCAGTCCATTTGCCGGGGAAATCGCCAATTCGGCGGGCCTGTGGATATTCCTGTTCTGTGCCGTCGGCCTGGCTGGACTTTTTATGGCCGAATCGAAATTCCGCGAGCGAATGCAGCGTCAGGCTCAGCGGATAGAGGTTGTTACGGCAACACCGGCCGCCGCGGGGCAACCGGCCCCTACCGCACCAATGGCCGCCCCCGACTATGGATTGGCCGGCTTGCGCTGGATGCTGGGCGGCGGCGTGGTACTGGGGCTGGTGTTGCTGGTCGTCACGATAGTGCGATGGGTGAGAACAACACGCGGAAAAAAATCGGACCCGTCATTCATCGCGGTATGAACCATGGGCGACGCGTTATTGGTTAGCTGCCTTGCGCAGTTGATGACCCCCTGCTGCGGTTTCTATGAGATCGATAACAAAACATGGTCGGCGGGGGCCGGTTGCCCACCACTCGATTCTTTTGCATTATGGCCTTTTTTTGAGATTTCAACTAAACTTGATGCCGTAATCATCCCTTCCGAAATTGATTTATGACGGGACGAGTCGCGGAAATTGCAAGTCAGTACTTTTTGAGAATCGGGTTGTCGGCATGCGTGCAGCAGTAGTTATTTTGATTGGGTGTTTGGTGCTGACCGGCTGTGAACAGCCGACCGTCGAGCGTGAGAAATTTATGACTCTGGAAGAAATGGCGCAGAGTCACAAGAAATTTCTGGGCTATGAGGTTTTTCAGGAACCCGAGATCGAGGGTCCTTACCGTTTGACCAAAGTGATCAACTCGACGCTCCAATACAATGGACGCGACCCTCTTTGGATGCGTGCGGTTGTCGACGGCAAGGACATCGATTTCAAACATGAAGGCGAAGAATGTGTTGGCTACGGATTTCGTTTTCTGTCGGTAGAGAACGAGGCCGGTGAATTCGGCACGATTCTGTTGCGAACCGCCGGCAAGATGCCCAATATCTTTGAACGAAACAATATCGATCAAAAGGGTATCGGCGGCGTTAGAGCCGACCCGGAGGACGTTCCCGCGGCCAGTCAACTCAAGGTTCGGTTGCTGCGTGATGACGATGGCGATGGCAAGCTGACGCGCGAAGAATTACCCGGGCGAGTCCGCCCCCGCTTCGATGAATTCGATGACAACGCGGACGGCGTGTGGGACGATGCTGAAATTGACACGTATACCAACGTCATGGCGGCTCCCGACGAGGAAGACGACGAATCCGGCGAGGAAG
>CAMYKF010000274.1 GCA_947258905.1 uncultured Pirellulaceae bacterium
AACTCCCTGCATTCAACGGCCGCCAACAAAGTTCCAGGCTACCACAGAACAGGGGCCCCGTCCAGAAAATGTCAAGTCGCGACCGGAAGGCATGAAGCAGGCTGACCGATGTGCCCTTGTCTGACTTGATACGGAAGGACCTAAATTGCTCGACGACGCTGCCGGGTCAATCCGGCCAGGCCAGCCAACAGCGCCAGTAAACCGGCGGTCCCGGGTTCCGGGATCGCCACACCCAACCACGCTTCGGTGTACAGCGAAGCATGATGCAACCGCTCTTCGGGAGTGGCACCATCTGGTGACAACAGCGTGAAGATGCTGCGACTGGCGGCGACATCCGGTGCCGTCGTATCGAGAACCCACTCCAGCACATAGATCTCGTCGGCTGGCTTCTTCTCAATCTGGTAATCCAGATGCAAATCAAAATGCCCGTGCGGATCGACATTGTCGATAAGGATAATCGTGCCAGGGTTGTTGGTGTCGATCGTCTGACCTTCGTACTGGATCGTCACCACATCGTCGAACGCCAGCGGGTCCAACTGTGGCACCGTGCCGGGCGCTGGCATCAAGGGCGGCGACTGCCACTTGAAGCTGTTGACCAGCGTCAGGCTGACCTGGTGGTTGAGCAGCGGGTCCGTATCGTGGACGTCCCACGCCGGCAGGTTGGCCAGCGCTTCCTGTTTGTCACCCGGTGCGTTGGTCCAGTGATCATGCAAGGAATTGAAATACGGACGAATATTTCCTCCGCCATCGTCAGGTCCACCAACGTATCCGCGTGCCCACAGCTGATTCTCAATCACCTGCACCTCGAACCGGCGGCCGTCATGGGCCAGCACAGGCAAAGACATAAACAGGGTTAGCGACAAGGCGAGGAAGCCGTGAAATCGGGTCATTGCTGTACGAATAGAACGAATCGGGACAAGCCGGCAAAACTCCCAGTTTAACCAAATGACCTTGCGACTGTAATGGGCGGAATATCCGCCCAGGGGTTGCATGTCCAATAAAAACAAGGAATCGGTCAAGATGTCGAAATGAAGCCTGAATCGCTCGTTGGCCATCACCGTGATCTTTGGCCGCGCGGTTTGTACGATTACAACGTCAGTGGCGTCAGCGTTGGATTGGTTTTCCTGAACCGGAGGAGATCAAAAGTGCGGGCAGTGGTTCTGGAAAACGGTCGAGTGGATTTTCGTGCGGACTATCACGAAACTCCACGCGCAAACGAGATTCCGGTCGACGTGACTTTGGCCGGTATTTGCGAAACCGATTTGCAACTGGTTCGCGGCTATATGGATTTCCAGGGGGTCCTCGGTCACGAGTTTGCGGGCGTGGCTCGCGAGGGAAAATATGCCGGACAGCGGGTGGTCGGCGAGATCAATTGCAGCTGCGGCCAGTGCAAGTACTGCCAAAGTGGAAAACGCAATCATTGTCCCCACCGCAGCGTGATTGGCATCCTGAACCATGACGGCGCGTTCGCCGATACCGTGTACGTTCCCGAAGCCAACTTGGCCGCCGCCTTTGAGATTCCTGCCCAACTGGATTTGTCACGCTTTGCCAAAGCGGTGGTGATCGGCGATGGCCGGCTGGCGTATCTGATCGCCCAGGTATTGCGATTGCATCAGTGTGACGTGACGGTGGTCGGAAAGCATGCTGAGAAGCTGGAGCACTTTCGCAACGCCGGCCTCTTAACGCGTCAGCATCGCGAATCCGATCCAGCTCGTGATTTTCCACTAGCCGTGGACTGCACAGGCTCACCAACCGGAGTCCCCACCGCTATGCGTTATCTGCAGCCGCGTGGCACACTGGTGCTCAAGACAACCCATGCCGGAGAGCACGGGCCCAAACTGGCTCCCATTGTGATTGACGAAATCACGCTCGTCGGCAGCCGCTGCGGTCCCTTCGACGTCGCCCTGCGCGCTTTGGAGCAAGGGCAAATCGAGGTCGCATCGATGATCACTGCGCGTTATCCGATTGAGGATGCGGTTTCGGCCATTGAAGCCGCCAGCCAGATGGATCATCGCAAGGTGTTGCTGGAGATTGCCCCATAGCGGCAAGTCAGCACTTCTGGACATGTCAGCAGTGGCACCGCGCTCATCGCGGCTTCAACCGCTCGCACAACGCCTTCAGCTTCTCGACTCGAGTTTCGTCAATCTCCCCCAATGTTTCTGTTGTTAAAAGCGCTCTGTTCATCGAACCAACCACGGCTTCCTTGACCTGTTGCAATCCTGCTGCAACTCCATCCAATGGAACTTCTACTTCACCCAATTCATCTAGTCCCAACTTCCAAAACTCTTCGAGCTGCTGGAGTCTGGCGTCGAACTCCGCATCAGTTATCCCCCCATCTGTTATCTCACTATCCCGACAGCGGACTGCGACTGCATAAGATCGCTGGTTGAGCATTTTCAGGTAGGCCCATCCGCGAATCTGTGGATTGGCACTGTGTTCAAGAATGACATTGTGATACCGACTATTTGCTACCTGGCGTATCAAGTGCCGGAATTCATCGAACACCCCGGCCTCATCAATGTTCTCGGCCAGGAATTGCATCGAGTCTTCAATCCAGCCAACGCGATTGCTCCAGTCCATCGCCATTATGGCGGAATATTCGACGGACTTGAGCAATGCTATTCGCTGCGCAGCACCCTGTCTGGAGTTTGTTGTGCGTTTCAGCAAGTCGTTGACTTGCCCGTCCATAGCCTTTGTAAGGCGGTAAAGATACCTGCTTCTTGTACTGTTGAATGTACGATCGCGTTCGGGCGCGTTGACAAGTTGTTCCTCGGCAAACTCCACCAGCTTTTTAAGAGCGTCATCGACTTCCAACCCACCCACAGCGGGAACTGCGAACTCCAGCGCCTGGCTGTTCCGGTCGATCACTTTTATTTCTTCCAGGTCCACCGACGTTTCCGATTCCGCGACACGAAAGGGCCGCGTGGGGAACTCCAGGCCCGTTTCATACGGGGTGACATGGTAGTCGAGGCTGGGGAACAGCCCGGTTACCACGAATTCACCGTCAACGTTGGTGCGGGTCTCCCATCGGAAAACAAAAGGGCTCCTGATCTTGACGATCGCATTTTCAATCGGTTCGCCAGAGACCTGATCGATTATCCGACCAGTCGCTGTTTGCCCATCCTGCAACCTGATTTCGATTCGCTCGCCGGACTTCAGATCATCTGGAACCACCCGAATGACGGCACACGTGGCATTCCGCGGGTCCCAGCAGAAAACCATATTCTGGAATACGATGGCGGGATCCGGCACTCCGTTCCTTACCACACCAGACTCTATTGCGTCTGGCCGGATGTAGTCGTAATTGCAATCATCGAACAATTGGCGCAACTCGAATTCTCCCTGCTCATCGGCCACACCCCATTCCGCCAGGCTTAACCGGCCATTTCGTGCGTGCGTGCCGGCAAATGAAACGCCGGGTGCCGGATTACCGTTCTCGTCCAAAACACGAAAACTCGCGACCGGCGCCGGGTCCAAATTGAAACTGATGCCTGTGGGGATAGACTCCGCCGTGATTTTGTATGTGAAGGATTGACGGAATTCGTCGGCTGCTTCGTCCCAGTCAGACAGGGTGACATAACCGGGGACCTTCTGATCCAAACGCAGTTCACCATCGATTTCAGGCACACGCAAGGAGAATTGCCCCGTGGCGTCGGTGCGCACCTCTAGATCTGGCACCACACCCAGATCCTCGATTTGCTGCATGTCGTCCGGGAAGTAGCGAATCGTGGCGTTGGCAACGGGTTCGCCAGACCTCGACTCCACGACCTTGCCACTCAAGATGCGTCCTGCGCGCAATTCGATTCTCGGGTTCACTTCCATGGTTTCGGCTTGCACCGTGACATCGACAAACCCGCCCATCAACTCAGCATCTTCGTGAGGAAACACAAAGATACGCCAGGTGTCCACGGCCAGGTTTGTGAAGGGGTAATCGGCTTGAGGGTCAGCCAAATTCAGAAACCGAATCAGATTTTGATCGAGGCGGGGAGGTCGACCAAAATGCTTCTTAATTCCGACTCGCGAGATCTCGACTGCTTGCCCGTTTCTGGCGTCAACAACTTCCAGTTTGGTTCGACATTTTCCGTCGACCTGAAAGGTAAAGTTGCCACGGGCAAATTCAAGCATTGAGTGGCGATTTGACTCGTGCGGTATGGGCACCGATTCGTCGGCCCAGGAAAGCCGTTGATAAATCACTCCCGGCTTGTGGAGTCGCAACATGCAGCCAGTTTCAGCAGTCGCATGGTTCAGTGAAAATCGGCCCTCAGCGTCGGTCACAGCCACCCACGGTTCCTGGCGTTTGGCAATATTCCTGCGATAGGCAAACGGTGAAACCGAAACGCCCGCAATGCCCTCGCCATTTGCGTCGACGACGCGACCGGAAATCGACTTGCCCTTTTGCAACTGGATAGTTTGCTCTTCATCGCTGACCACCATGCCTGTGTAATAGACATATCCGGGACATGCGATTTCAAGGTCGTTGAAATAAGAAAGTACCGGTCCATCAAAGCGGTATCGGCCTTCCTGATCTGTCGTCGCCTGAAAGAAATCCCGGGACCCCGAACCTGCGCCGCTCCAGGTCACCAGCGCTCCAACGACCGGCTGGCCAGATTCATCAACCACGACTCCTCTGGTACCGCCCAACCATGGGTTCAAATTGGTGGGTGGCGGAGACTGCGCCAAAACCAGGGCGGCGGCCAGGGAGAAAACGACTGAAAGTGACGCGACCAACGTTTTTCGCAAGCAATGATCAATGCTCATGAATTCCTCATTCCAAAGCAATCGAATCAACCGCTGGAAGCAGATTATACGGTAGTGGACAGGCGAAGTAGTCAAATTGTCTGGAGGATTTGCGGCCCATTGATATCGATATGGGCAGGCTCGGACCATGAACACGTGGAAGGCAACAGGCCAACAAAAAAGGCCCTTTCCGTTTTCACGGAAAGGGCCATAAATAGCCCGGCAATACCTACTTTCGCACTTGCAGTACTATCATCGGCTCGGAGTGCTTAACTTCTGTGTTCGGGATGGGAACAGGTGTATCCACTTCGATATGGTCGCCGGAAGAGAACTGGCAGGCTTGTTCACCCTGCCAGCCCTGTGTTCTTTGGCTGGATTGAATTAATGGCGGGCTGCCGAGAAGTCGGCAGCTTATGCGTTCGCTTTGTGAACGCCCACTCTTGAACTTGCGTCAGCTGACCTGCAGGTCAACCTGTGAAAACGAGACCAAATCGTCCATGTGAAGCGTGGGCTTCACAAGTGCCTCGCGATAGAGGCCTGGATAATTGCGGTCAAGCGTTCGTCCGTTAGTACCGTTTAGCTAAATACATTACTGCACTTACACATACGGCCTATCAACCTTGTCGTCTTCAAGGGGACTTTACCCACTAGGGGAACGAAACCTTATCTCGGGGAGGGCTTCACGCTTAGATGCTTTCAGCGTTTATCCTTTCCGTAGTTAGCTATCCAGCCGTGCCACTAGCGTGACAACTGGTACACCAGAGCTACGTCCTTCCAAATCCTCTCGTACTAAAGAAGAACCTCCTCAAGTTTCGTACGCCCACGGCAGATAGGGACCGACCTGTCTCACGACGGTCTGAACCCAGCTCACGTAC
>CAMYKF010000275.1:0-4370 GCA_947258905.1 uncultured Pirellulaceae bacterium
ACCGGATCCCCGGGTACGCTTCGCGACCCGGGGCTAATGGCTCGAATCCCTGCGGGATTATTGGATGTATCGAATTGTGTAGACACCAATGCCCGGGGGCTGAGGTATTCCAGCAAATGAAAACTTGCCACTAAATTCCGCGAAGAGCCCCCTATTTGTGCGACGATCTCTGGAACGGATGTTATCTGGGCGACCGCCTCAAGAAGCTTTATTTGCCCGGAGTCTGTGGCTGCTATGACATCGGCGGCCCGGCGACTACGACAACAACATCGCAGGCGTACCGTTCACTGGCAACGCGAGTTTACACGCAGTAAACCGTCAACTTCCAGCAACTCACTCCAAATCACGTCGGCGGTCCATGCTCCGCCGGCAAAGATTTTTCCTACTTGTCCAGACCCTAATTGCTTCTTTTTCTTCGTGTGTCTCATGTCGTATAAGTGAATACGGCTAGACAGCCTTGTCTTCATTGACTTGTAGTTTGGACAGGACACATGAAAAGCAAACTTGCCCACTGGTTACTCCCGGAACGATCCGTATCGCCGGGCTTTAGCTCATCCGCATCCGATACGCCGGCCCTTGAGTCAGTTGTTTGCGAGTGCCTGATCAAAGGTGCTGACCGCAGCGTCAACGTGAAAAGTCCCACACGGCGGATCAAGAAAACGGTCGCCCTGTACGCCACGATGGTGGTCGTCAGCACGTGCGCGATTTTTTTGCTGGAACACGCGACTATCCTGAACGCATTTCGTACGGCCCTGGTTGCGGCCGTGGGCAAGACCGTGGCCGCATCATGGGTAACGGGCTACTTCGACTAGCCGGGCCACCGTTTATAAGAAGATATATTCTACTTGTCTACTCCTAAAATGCTGCTTTATCTTCCTGCGGTTTCGGCCGTATAATAATAAGGAGAAATAGGCAAAGTCGAATAGCGCTTCCATCGCTGGAATTCGTTCACGAAACACAGCTCCATGACGAAACGGGAATCCCACATAGCGAATCTGCTATTGCTGACAGCCATGTTGCTGGCGGGTTCCTATATCCTGATGCGCTCGGTCGGCGATACGCTTTTTCTCGCTCGCGTGGGTAGCGACAGTCTGGCGGCAGTGTTTGTTTTATCAGGCGTTGCCACGGCCGCTCTCGCTTCGATCTGGTTTGTGCTCACTCGTCGGTTGTCCCTGGCAACCACGCTCCGAATCTGGGCAGTGATCTCTGCCGGATTAACGCTGGCAGCCTGGTATGCATTGCCGATGTTCCACCATTCATGGTGGCTGCTGGCCTCGATCTATTTGCTGACCGAGGTCAAGGGTGCCGTGAATGCCATGAACATTGTCTCTGCCAGCAATGAGGCTTTCGACGGCCACTCCAGTCGCCGAGCCTGGGCGCGATTCGGATTGGGCGCTCCACTGGGCGCGATGCTTGCCGGGATGCTGATTGGTGTGGAGGCCAGTTTCATAGACTTGCGGTGGTGGTTGCTGATTTCCGCGGCACTGGATCTGGTTGTGCTGTGGCCGTTGGCGCGAGCCGCCGATGTTGCGTTGATCGGGACCATCGACACCCGGACTCTGACGATACGCACGGCGTCAACTTGGCAAGGCACTCGCCAGCGACTCGCACTGTACGCAGACTCGAGTCACTTCCGATGGCTGGTGGGGTTGCTGATTGCTGCCAAGATTGTCGTGCTGACGCTGATCAGCTTCAGCTGGAAAGTTTCGGTTAACGATTACTTTGGCAGTGATGAGCAATCATTGACGCGCTATTTTGGAATTCTCTACGCTGTTATTGGGGCGCTTACGTTGCTCGTACAGGCAGTAGTGGCCGGTCCACTGTTGTCCCGCCGCAAGCTTCAGGTGCCGCTGCTTCTCATGCCCGTCAGCCTGTTTGTTTTGAGCGTGGTGATTTCGTTCGGTGGCGGAGCGTTGTTCTTGCTGGTGATCCTGACCGTCGCCCGATCCACCGAAGTCTGGCGTCGTAGCGTCCATGACACCACGTTAAGCATGCTGTACACGCGCATCGAACGCGGGCAAAGGCGTGCTGCAATCTCGATTAACACCGCCATCGTAAAACCGGCTGCGGAAGTCAGCGCGGCACTGTTTCTTTTGCTGGGACCCGCAGCGTGGCGGATGCCGGCCACGCTGTTGTCGGCCGCGATCTGGCTGCTGGCGGTCGGGGCGCTGTTGCGTCTGCTGGCAGGTGTTCGCACCCGGACGAAGTCACAACGCAGCTCCGTGCGAGTCGTTACGAATCGAACAGCTTGCTCCGAGCCTGTTTGACCACCATCAAGGTGGCTTCGTGATGCACGCGTTTTTCGGCAGAGATCGCATAGAACTTGTCGAGAACCTCGGGGAGACGGCCGATCAGGTGAACGCCAAATTGTTTTTTGATCCGGTCCTCGATGGCTGTGGGAATAGGGAAGATGCCCTCGCCAGCCTGCCCGAAGACCTTGAGCAAGGCGCTGTCCTCGAACTCCGCAATGATGTTCGGAAAGATTTCCCGATCGTCCAACCAGATATCCAGTGACCGGCGTACCGCCGTGTGTTCGGTTGGCAACAGACAGGGCGCGTCGGTCAGAGAATCGGGAAAGCCCTTGCGGTATTTTTTGGCTAACGCCGGAACGGCCAGCATGGACAGGCCGCATTCGCCGAGCTTGTGATTGAACAGCTTGAATTCCATGGTCGGCGGCGCCGGCGCATCGGAGATGATCAAGTCCAGTTTGTGCAGGGCCAGATCGGATAACAGGCTTTCCAGCTTGCCTTCGTAGCAGATGGTCCGCGGGCGATCCTCCATATGCAGTGCCGGTTTGAGCAGTTCGAACGCGATGTGCTTGGGTACCACATCGGGCAGCCCGACAACGAACCGTTTGCGGGTTCCATGATGTCCCGTCTTGATGAATTCACGCAATTCGTGACCGATGGAAAAAATCTCCTCAGCGTACCCATGCACCTGTTTGCCAAAATCGGTCAGGACCAGTCCCCGTCCCTGCTTTCGAAACAGCTTTTGGCCAACCGATTTTTCCAGTTCCTTGATCTGCGCGGCCACGGTGGGGCGGGCCAGATGCAGCGACTCGGCGGCCGCTGCGACGGTGCCCGCCTTGACCGTCATCCAGAAGTAGAACAGGTGGTGATAGTTGAGCCACTCCACGAAACACTCCTGGGGCTGAATTCCATCCATACCGGCAGAAAAGTAGAAAAAATCTACTAACCATTAAATATATTACTTGTTTTTCTACTCATCACAAGTGCCGTATAATATAAACATGGAGACGAGCGACCGCTTCCTTTTCCCTGACTACTTCCCGAGTAAGCGACTGCCATGTTAGCCGGCCCAACCGATAACTACGCCAGAAACCTGCGGTGCCCCAAATGCGGCCGTCATTTTCAGATTGGCCAATTGCCGACGAGGCGGATTAACACGTGTGAAGCGGGCTGCGAAGTTTGGATTGATCAAGCCGACATTGACGCGAACAGTTCTTGAGCCGCGTCCGCGGGCGAGCAGTCCAGCGGACGACTGGCCGGATTCTGGCGATCGCGTCGGTTAGCCCGGAGCTGGAAAAACGGTCACCAGTCGTAAATGATCAGCTAATGTCAAATAGTTACAGCGGGAAGACATGACCAGTCAAACGTCAAGACGAATGAGCGATGCGGAACTGGTCGAGTTGGCGCAGCGAATTTGCATCGAAAGATCGTTGCCATTTTCCGTCAACACAGCCAATCAGTCGCTGGGTAATCTGCGTCGCCCGGGAACAATTACTGATGATGGTCAGGCCCTGACGGCCGTCGGCCAGGGGGCCGGATTGCGATTCACCGAGGTGGTGGGTAGCCTGCGCGACCTGACTCTGGCGGCCCGCGAAATGGCCCCCTTGATCGTCAGTCGCTCCGCGGATGCCGGAGATCAGGGCGGCGGATTCTTTCTCGTCCTGCGAATGAAGCGCAACCGTTTCGTGGTCAGCATTGACGGCGTCGAAAAAACGGTATCATCGCGCTGGATTCGCAAGCAAGCCAGTCGCACGGATTCCGGAGCCCATCGCTGGTTTGTCGCCCAGTCCACGCTGGCAGCTGAATCGGCTTCGTCCTTTGATCGTCAAAGCGGATCGCGGCAGTCGACCTTGCCGCCCCTGCGCCGACTGATAGCTTTTCTGCGACCCGAATTGCGCGACATTCGCACGGTGTTTGTATTTGCGGTGTTTGTCGGTCTGCTCAGCCTGACCACGCCACTGGCCGTCGAAGCGCTCGTTAATACGATTGCCTTTGGCAGGTATTTGCAGCCGCTGGTTGTGTTGTCTTTGATCGTATTTGTCTTTCTGGCCTTTCGTGCCGGACTGGGCGTCGTGATGACCGTGGTGGTTGAGGTGTTGCAGCGACGGCTGTTCGTGCGAG
>CAMYKF010000275.1:4396-23203 GCA_947258905.1 uncultured Pirellulaceae bacterium
CACCGGCTTACCCAGGTCACGCCATACGCATTCAAGGGACGGCATGGACCTGAAATGGTCAACCGGTTTTTTGATGTGGTCAACATTCAGAAGATCACGTCCAAATTATTGACGGAATCCCTGATGTTGATTCTGCAAACCATCATCGGTCTGACGGTGCTGGCTTTCTATCATCCATTCTTGCTGGGGTACGACATTGGTCTGTTGACCATGATGGCGATTGTGTTGTGGGTGCTGGGCCGCGGCGCTGTCAAGACGGCCCGCCTCGAATCGAAATCGAAGTACAAGACTGCGGCGTGGCTGCAGGAGATTGCCCGTCATCCGTCAATATTCCGCTTCAATGGCGGTCATCAATTCGCGGTTAACCGGGCCGACGAATTATCGGCGACGTACATCCAGCAACGACGGGCACACTTTCGTATTCTCGTCCGCCAAGTCACGTTTTCGATGCTCATGCAGGCTTTTGCCGCCACAGTGCTGCTGGGTCTGGGCGGCTATCTGGTTATTCAGGGACAAATGACGCTGGGTCAGCTGGTTGCTGCCGAGCTGATTGTAACTGTCATCCTGGGTTCATTCGCCAAGATCGGCAAGGATCTCGAAAGCTATTACGATTTGATGGCGTCGGTGGACAAAGTTGGCCAGTTGTTTGATCTGCCCGTCGAGTCAACAGACAAAGTACAGTTTCCGACCGAGCCAGGTCCGGCAACCATCGAGCTGGTGAACCTGACATTGTCAGCGGCTTCTGGCCAGACGCTGTCGCACAACTTTGCCCAGGGCGAGGCAACGGTTGTTCTGGGACCCTCCGGGTCCGGGAAGTCGCAACTGATGGAAATGATTGCCGGCTTGCGTGAACCGGTCTCCGGCCACGTGTTGCTAAACAGCTTTCGTGTAGACCTGGCGGGACTGGAATCCTTGCAGGCACAGCTCGGGGTGGCAAACGAGATCGAAATCTTTGAAGGTACGGTCGAAGAAAATTTGCGGCTGGGCCGACGCAACATCGACACCCTCGACATGAACGGAATGATGGAGTTGATCGGACTACAGCCTGCGATTGCCCGACTCGAAGAATCGTATCAGACGAGGTTGACCATTTCAGGTCATCCGCTGTCAAGCGGCGAAGCGGTGCGCCTGGTGCTGGCAAGGGCGCTGCTGGCAAAACCGGCAGCCCTGCTGATCGATGGATTGCTCGACCGCCTGTCGGATGACGACTTGCGCGATGTGCTGATGCGACTCGATGAATACAAGGGCAGTTCAACCATCGTTATCGCGACCGGCCGCAAGGTGATAGCTGCCTGGGCCCGGGAAACCATTGATCTGGGAACCTCCGGTGGAAATGGCAAGGTTTAGGGATGGGGCAGGACGCACGTCTTGACACCAATCAACCACACAAGGTGATACGAGAATAACGATGATAAGCAATAACAGTGTTCGATCGACTACGGTATTTGTGCCTGTGCAGAGCAAGACCGCAGTGCATCTGGTGCAATCGTCGAGATTCGCTCAACGACTGGCCAAGTTGTTGTTGATTGGTTTGTTGATCTCGGTGTTGGCGATGGCTTTCTTGCCGTGGCAACAATCGTCGAGGGGCACCGGCCAGGTCGTGGCCTATGTACCTCAGGAGCGACAACAGACGATTGAGGCGAGAGTGAAAGGCATTGTGGCGCGCGTCGCCGATGGCCTGGTTGAAGGTTCCGCAGTCAAACAGGGAGATTTCATACTTGAGATTCAACCGGTAGCGGCCAATCTGGCCGAGCAGCTAAGAGGTCAGCAACGTGAACTGGAAATGAAGCTTGCTTCGGCCGACGCCAAGATCGATATCTATCAGGAGAATGTTCGCGGATTTTCCGAGGCAGCGGGGTACGCCGTCGACGCCGCTAATCAGATGGTCGAGTCCGCCCGGGACAAACTGGAAGCCAAAGGTCTCTCGGTTGCTGGCTACGAAGCTCGCAAACACCAGGCAGGACTGGCCTTCGAACGGCAGCAATTGATGTTTGAATCCGGAATCACGGCGGAACGTGAAGTAGAAATCAGAAAAAGGGAGTGGGACGTCGCCACGGCGGAACTGGAAGCCGTGCGGCAGGATGTCGAAGCGCTGGAAAACGAATTGGAGGCAAGACAAAGCGAACTCGAGGAAAGGCGGCGAATCGCCCAGACCAAGGTCGACACAGCAAAAGGCTTGTTGCAGGATGCCATTGGCAATGCAGCGACCATTCGCAAGGAGATTCGCGAAATTGCAGTCAAGCTTGATGAACTCAGTGGTCTCGTAATCGAGGCGTCACGGGATGGCACGATCTTTCGCATGCCGGTTTACGAGCGGGGGCAGCTGATCAATGAAGGCGAGCCCATCGTGACGATAGTGCCCGAGGTGACTCGCAAGGCGGTTGAACTTTGGGTTCCCGGCAACGACATGCCGTTGGTGCAAACCGGGCAGGAAGTACGACTGCAATTTGAAGGCTGGCCGGCCGTCCAGTTTCCCGGCTGGCCATCGGTGGCGGTCGGGACGTTTAGCGGGATTGTTTCCAGTATTGATGCCACGGACAACGGAAAGGGCCAGTTCCGCATTCTGATTGTCCCCAATGAAGCAGACCAAAACGAATGGCCATCCGAAAGATTTCTCAGACAGGGAGTTCGCGTCAACGGCTGGGTCATGCTGCGCCGCGTCTCGCTGGGCTACGAAATCTGGCGACAACTCAACGGCTTCCCGGTCATCGTGGCCGACGAGGCACCAAGAAAGGAATCAGCCGAGCCTCCGAAAATGCCCAAGTAGTTGCGGTGTATGTCCTGTTGTTCGTGGTTTCACTGTGCGGTTGCCGGGCGGGCAAACAGGCTTCCGCGGCGCTCAACCCAACCGAAACCTTGCAAGTCGCCAACGTCGCGAGTGCCTCAACCAGGGATGGCGAATCGACAATCGAGCTGGCCAGCTATCAATCCACTCCTCCGCAGGAAGATGCTGTTACGCAATCGGCTGCCGAACAAGCAACTGATGTTGGCCAATCAGAAGCCAACACGCTCGTAGCACCCGTTGTTCAGCAGGCACCCGAACCTCCTGTTATGGCCGAGCCTCCTGTGGGGGCCTTGATCCAGGCCGCGGCAGTGCCATTGTCATTGATTGAAGTTCTCGATTCGGTAGCCCGCTGTTATCCCGAAATTGAACAGGCGTTTAATGAGATCGACGAAGCCGATGGCCGCATCGTTGCCTCGCAAGGCGCTTTTGATTCGGTCCTGAAAGCACATACCATTTCCCAACCACTCAGCTTCTATCAAAACTACCGCAACGGGGTGGGCCTCGCCAAACCCCTGTTTCGAGGTGGCGAGGTCTATGGCGCCTATCGAATCGGCGACGGTGATTTCGAGCCGTGGTACGGTGAGCGGGAAACCAATGAAGGTGGAGAGTTCCGGGCCGGATTTTCACTGCCCTTGCTGCAAGGCAGAACGGTGGACAAGCGGCGAACGGACTTGCGTTCTGCCGTAGCCGGTCGTGATCAGGTTTCGGCCAGCGTTGAATCGCGGCTGTTGCTGTTTCAGCGACTGGCCACACAGGCCTATTGGGATTGGGCGGCCTCGGGCAGGGCCGTCCAGATCCAGCAGCGATTGCTCGACCTGGCCTTGCAGCGTGTCGAACAAATCGACAAACGTGTTGCTCTGGGCGATCTGGCGACGATTGCCAAAATCGATAACGAACGCCTGATTGCCGAGCGAAAGGTCGCGCTAATCAAGGCCCGTCGTTCACTGGAAAAGGCGGCTATCAAACTGTCAATTTATTACCGTAATGCTGATTGTGCTCCGGTCATTGCTGAGGTTCAACAGCTGCCTTTCAGTTTACCGGATTCGCAAAGAATCGATTTGATTCAACGTGACACAGACATTGCAACCGCGATCGCAGTGCGTCCGGAATTGGCTGAACTGCAAGCAGAACGACAACGGGTCTGCGTTGAGCTGGAGTACGCGAGGAACCTGATACTTCCCAAACTCGATGCCCGGGGATTTGCCAGCCAGGACATTGGCGGAGCAGCAAGCTCACGTGGCGACAAGACGCCGTTTGAATTGCAATTGGGATTGCATGCCGATGTACCGCTGCAACGACGTCATGCCCTTGGCAAGATACAACAGGCCCAGGCCAAACTGGCCCAAATCAATGCCAAATCGCGTTTGGTGACCGACAAGATCCGCGCCGAAATCCAGGATGCTGCCTCGGCGGTCAATGCCGCAGCGGAACAGATCGGACAGTCTCTTAAGAACGTGGAGCTAAACTCGCGCGCGCTGGAACTGGGCGGCGTCGCCTTCGAAGCTGGAAACATCGACCTGATTGAACTGAACATTCGCGAGACCGCTTTGGCCGACGCCCGGCTAAAATTGCTGGATGCCCAATTCCAGTACTTCTTCTTCCGGGCCGTTTACGAAACAGCCGTCTCAGGGTCGGCGACTTTCCGTTAAATCTAATTCGATCTATTCCGGAAATTCTGCCGGATTCCGCTTTTTACAACTGGCACTCGTTCTTTTTATGCTGGTGCATTCGGCCAAAGCCGGCACTCCAGCGCACTTTTCGGTGGCGTTCCGGTTAAATTATGATGGTTGCATCCACAAATATTCGGGTCACGCATGAGCCACGTGCCGGCAACTTCAAAACACCGCAAAACCAGAGGCTGGTTGAATCGAGCCAGCGCCGGCCGGGCTATTGCGCTACTGTTGTTAACGGGCTGCTGGATCAAACCCGTTTTCGGCCAGCCGGCAATAGACTTTAACCGCGATATCCGGCCAATCCTGGCGGAAAACTGTTTCTTCTGTCATGGTCAGGATGCCAACCAGCGGCAAGCCGATTTGCGGCTGGATGAACGCCAGTCGGCAATCGATGCCGGTGCCATCGTGCCGGGCGACCCGGATGTCAGCTCACTGATCGAACGCATCGCAACCGATGATCCGGACTGGATGATGCCGCCGCCGGATTCCAATCGCCAACTGACGACCGATCAGAAGGCAATGCTGCACCACTGGATCGCCGAGGGCGGCAAATATCAAACCCATTGGACGTTCGTCGCGCCCACGCGACCCAATGAACCGGACGTCAGTAATGATGCATGGATCAAAAACGCCATCGACCGTTTTGTGTTGGCGAAACTGGAGTCCGCCGGACTGAGTCCCGCGCCGCCCGCCGATCGAGCCACATTGATCAAACGGCTTTCTATTGATCTGACTGGCCTGCCACCGACGATCGACGAGGTCGATGCGTTTGTGGCCGATCCGGATCCATTGGCCTACGAGAAACTCGTTGATCGGTTACTGGACAGCCCGCACTACGGCGAGCGATTGGCACTGCCGTGGCTGGATGCCGCGCGGTATTCCGACAGCAACGGATTTCAGCAGGACGGTGATACCTGGCAATGGATTTGGCGGGACTGGGTCGTCCGGGCCCTGAACGATGATATGCCGTTTGATCAGTTCACAGTCTGGCAATTGGCCGGCGACCTGTTACCCGATGCCACGACCGACCAGAAGATCGCCAGCGGTTTCAATCGCAATCATATGCTCAACGGCGAGGGCGGCGCAATTGCCGAGGAACAGCGCTTCGTCAATCTGTTCGACCGGGTCGACACGACCTCTACCACGTGGCTGGGGCTGACGATGGCCTGCGCCCAATGTCACGACCACAAATACGATCCAGTCACACAAAGCGACTACTACAGCTTGCTCGATGCGTTCAACCGCGTACCCGAATCGGGTGTGCCCCAGCGTCAATCGGCGCGGATTCGAGTCGCTACGCCTTTTATCGAACTGCCCACCGACGAAAACAAGAAACGAATTGCCGAGCTGGAAGCACAGATAGCTACCGCGGATGAAGAAGCGAAACCGCTGGTCGAGGCCGCTTTTGCCGGCTGGAAATCCGGAATTTTGGCCGATGGCCAGCCGGGCGATGTAAAAGATCTGCCTGCAGAACTCACAGCACTGCTCGAAACACCGGAAGCGGATCGTTCTGAAGAGCAAAAGCACGAGATGCAAAACGGCTTGCGGCAGCTCTTCAACAAGTCCGTCCGACCGGGACTGGCATCGCAGATTCCGGCATTGGGCCAGCTGCAAAAATTGCGAAACGAATTGTCGGCTTATCGCGGAGACCAGATTCCCCGCGCCATGATCATGAGCGACGACAAGCCCCGGCAAACGCACAGACTGGAGCGCGGCGAGTATCTGAAACCACGCGAACCTGTCTCGTTTGCGACGCCTGCCTTTTTGCCCGGCATGCCTGACGAATCACCCGCCAATCGACTGGGACTGGCCCGCTGGCTGATAGCTCCGGAAAACCCGTTGACGGCTCGCGTTCAGGTCAACCGCATGTGGCAGTACTTTTTTGGAACGGGAATTGTCAAAACGACCGAAGATCTCGGGGTGCAAAGTGAGTATCCGTTGCACAAGGATTTGCTGGACTGGCTGGCGGTGGAGTTTCGTGAAAGCGGCTGGAGCATGAAGAGGATGCATCGGTTGATCGTGACCAGTGCGACCTATCGGCAATCCAGCCGTGTTACCGCAACGCATCTTGAACAGGATCCCGATAACCGGTTGTATTCCCGGGCCGGCCGCCTGCGCATGCCCGCCATGATTCTGCGCGACTGGGCGCTGGCATCCTCGGGATTGCTGGTTGACGAAATCGGCGGTCCGCCGGTGTATCCCTACCAACCCGACAACGTGTGGGAACCGCTGGCCATTACGAAGGAACGCGATTTCACGTATCCCGCCTCCAGCGACCGGGATCTCTATCGCCGCAGTCTTTACACGTTCTGGCGTCGCACCGTTTCACCGGCCAACATGTTTGACGCGTCCAATCGTCAGGCTTGCCGCGTCAGGACCTCCACAACCAGCACGCCGTTGCATGCGCTGACGACACTGAACGATCCCACATGGGTTGAAGCCGCCCGCGTGCTGGCCTGCAACGCCATGCGCCAGCAACCCTCGCTGGAAAAACGCTTGATCTGGGCGTTCCGCCGGGTCGTTTGCCGTGAACCCTCATCGACCGATCTCGATCGATTGACCAGGGCTTACGAAAAACAGCTGGAAATTTACAGTATCGATCCCGAATCGGCCGGGCAACTGCTGACCGTTGGAGCGTCAACACGCGATGTGACACCGAGCGAAAGTCTGGCCGAACACGCTGCACTGACCACGGTTTGCCTGGCAATTCTGAACCTGGATGAGGCGCTGACACGAGAGTAAGGGCTAAGAAGAGCAAACTCAGCTGCGGCAAGCTGCCACAGCCACAGCCACGTCGGACTGGAATTCAATCATGAATCGTGAACTGCAACGCGAAAACATCGAGCGTGTAACGCGACGTCAGCTATTCGGCTCGGCCGCCAGCGGCATTGGCGCTGCCGCGCTGGCCTCTTTGTTGAAAACCGACGGGGCATTTGCCACGGAGCCCGCAAGTGCGCAGCAAGAGGGATCCGGTACACCTGGCCTCGCCGGCCTGCCTCACTTTGCCCCCAGGGCCAAGCGTGTGATTGTCTTCTGGCAGGGCGGGGGACCTTCGCATGTCGACTTGTTCGACGATAAACCCATGCTGGCCCAAATGGCCGGGCAGGATGTGCCAGATTCAATTCGCGGCGACACGCGGCTGTCGACTATGTCATCGGGATACAGCAAGTGGCCGTGCGTCCCTTCCATTAAACCGCACAAACCGTATGGCAAGTGTGGCATGGTGATGAGCGAAATGTTGCACAATGTCGGCGCCATGGCGGATGACATTTGCCTGGTTCGCAGTTTGCACACCGAAGCGGTCAATCATGCACCCGGTGTCACACTGTTCATGACCGGCTCCCAGGTTCCGGGCCGACCCAGCATGGGCGCGTGGCTTTCCTATGGGCTGGGCAGCGAGACGGATAACTTGCCAACCTTTGTCGTGATGACATCCAGCGACAAGGGCAAGACGTGTGGCCAGCTGTTCTTTGATTACTACTGGGGCGCCGGATTTTTGCCCAGTCGATATCAGGGCGTACGCTTTCGCAACACAGGAGACCTGGTCCCCTATCTGGCCAATCCGCCAGGCGTCAGTCGTTCCTCGCGTCGAGCGCTGCTGGATGATATTGCCGCCATGAATGCGGTTCACCTGGCCGATTACGGCGATCCCGAAATTGACACGCGGATCGCGCAATACGAAATGGCTTTCCGCATGCAAACCAGCGTGCCGGACCTGGTAGATTTCTCGGACGAGTCTCCAAAAACGCTGGAGCGTTACGGACCGAACGCGCTGGTTAAGGGTACTTACGCCAACAACTGTCTGATCGCGCGGCGCTTGCTGGAACGTGGCGTGCGATTTGTGCAGCTGATGCATTCCGGCTGGGACCAGCACGGCAACCTGTACACGCAACTGGAAGAGCAGTGCGTGGACACCGAGGGGCCATCGGCAGCCGTGGTGCAGGATCTCAAGGACCGCGGCATGCTCGACGATACTCTGGTCATCTGGGGCGGCGAGTTCGGCCGCACGCCCTTTGGACAGGGCGATTCCAGCAAACCGACCGGCCGCGATCATTTCGGCAAGGCTTACAGCTGGTGGCTGGCCGGCGGCGGGATCAAACCCGGTCACATCTACGGCGCAACCGACGAATTTGGCTGGAACATCACGGAAAATCCGGTCCATGTCCACGACATGCAAGCCACCATCCTGCATCTCTGCGGCATCGATCACGAGCGATTGACGTTTCGGTATCAGGGCCGCCAGTATCGACTGACCGACGTTCACGGCAAGATCGTCAATGGCATCCTTGCCTGATCGCTCGCAAGCTTCTGGCGAGACAGCTGCAGACCCGAGTCTGTGCAACCATGTTAGCGGTACGGCGCAAGCCGTCCGGTATTGCAGCATTTCCATACCAGTACCGGATGGCTTGCGCCATTCCGCTAAAGAATTCGACATCATCGTGCTGTTGGAGAAAGTCAGATTGCGTACACGGGAAATCATCAGGGCGGTTTCCGACGACTGCCACTGGCAGTTGTTGATCGTCACGTCGCGGCTGTCGCCCAGTACCACGATGCAATCGTCCCCTGCGATAATGTCGCAGTCGAAGATGGAAACACGGCGACAGCTCCACAAATTGGCACCGTCTGTGTTAGGTCCGTCATCCTCGTAGACGCCGTTGCGGATGCGGATGCCGCGAATGGTGATTTCTGAACAATCACCGAAGCCGATATTCCAGAATGCACCGTTCTTGATTTGTGTATTCTCGAGCCGCACATTCCGGCAGCGGTCTAATCAAATCATGTCCCTGGTGCGGGGCAGGTCGATTTCCTTGTCCAGCCATCGCTGCAATCGGCCTCCATCCCAGAACGACGGGCCATTGCCATTGACCTCGCCCGGCCCCTCGATCGCGAGGTTCTCTTCATCGGCGGCGTACAATAAATGCCGATGCTGTTCGTTGTAATCCGCCAGCCGTTTGCTGCCGGAAAGCACACTGCCAGCTTCGATGGTGGCGATACGTGGCCCGTCAAACGACTGGTCTTCGATGGCCCCAGCGCCTATTCTTCACTCAATGCAGGTCGCGCGGGTACACCCGGCGCAGGCTGGATCTATTTGCATTTCGAAGGCGGCCCCGGTGGCGGCTCGCAAGGCGCCCGATTCAATTTGTCGTGGTTGCTGGACGGAGAATCCGCCGGCGACGGCAAAATTCCGGAGGAACTCAGGTAATCATTGAATGAAACAGAACAACGAGCAAAGGGCTTTGCTGGAGCGTTTTGAAACCGATGGATTCGTGGCACTGCCCGGATTTATGGTCGGTGATGAGTTGCGAGAACTGATTGGCCGCGTTGACCGTTTTATCAGCGACAAGGTTCCGCAACTTCCACGCGAACAGGTGTTCTATGAAGACCGCAATGACCCGGCCACGCTCAAACAGATTCAGCACATGGGCGACCACGATCCCTGTTTTCGTGATTTGTATACGGCCAGCCGTTTTCGCGAACTCGCCGAACTTTTGCTAGGCGGACCGGTCGTGCCCAAAAACATGCAGTACTTCAACAAGCCGCCGGCCGCGGGACAACCCACGCCGCCGCATCAGGATGGCTACTGTTTCATGCTCGATCCTTGTGAGGCCGTGACGATGTGGTTTGCGCTGGACGAGGTCGATGAGGAAAACGGCTGCGTGCGATACGTGCCTGGTTCCCGCAATCCTGGTATGCCCGAGCACGCCCGCACACAGACGCCGGGATTTAGTCAGGGCATTGTCGATTACCCCGGCGATGCGGATCGCGCCGCTGAACAGGCGATTCCCGCCAGTCCGGGCGACTTGCTGGTGCACCACGCCATGACGATCCATCGGGCCGACGGCAACCGTTCACCTGCTCGCTCGCGACGGGCGCTGGGTTTCATTTACTACAGCCAGCGAGCCCGCAAAGACCGCGTTGCTCACGCCGCCTACCAGCAGCGACTGGCTGACGAGATGAAGAGACGGGGCACATTTGATTCGCGGATCTTGCTCAATCGCCCATTACCACAGCGACGTGGCTGTCAGTTAGAATCGTGCCAGTAACTCGCGACGAATCAGGCCGATCAATGTCAATCACAACACGCGCGGTCATCAACGGAAACGAGGTCAGGTTGAAACATGACTCGCGGGCTGCGGCTGTTGAAGTGTTGCGCGAGCAAGCAGAATTGACGGGCACCAAGCTGGTTTGTGGCTCGGGAGTCTGTGGAGCCTGCACGGTGCTGGTCGACGGGAAACCGGTTGCTTCCTGCCTGATGCCGGCCTGTTCGCTGGAAGCCAGGCAAATCCAGACCGTCGAACAACACGGCCCGGACAACCTGCATCCAGTGCAAAAAGCCTTTCTGGCTCACGATGGCCTGCAATGCGGATTTTGCACGCCGGGTTTCATTGTCGAAGGGATCCACTTTTACGATCGCTGGCGAGCCGAACACGGCAAGTCGCCGCCGTCTCGCGACGAGATTGCGTTGGCCATGTCCGGGCACCTGTGCCGCTGTGCTGCGTACACGGGCATCTACGAAGCAATCCGCGCCGCCTGCGCCGGAGACTTCGACGACGTCGACGACTTTGAATACCCACGGCACGACGGGATCGCCAAGGTAACCGGTCGTGCAAAATACACGGTCGATGTCCACTACCATGGGATGCTGATTGGCAAGCTGCTGGGCTCGCCGCACGCTCATGCCGAGGTAAAGACCATCGACACCAGCCAGGCACTGGCCCTACCCGGTGTTGAGGCGATCATTGACGTGCTGGACGATCCTCATCGCGTCGTGCGTTACGTTGGGCATCCGATTCTGGCCATCGCTGCTGTGGATGAAGACACTGCGTTTGCTGCCATCGAAGCGATCGATATCGAATACGACGTCCGACCATTCGTGATCGATGATGCAGTTGCGCGGTCACCCAAATCCCCGGTCGTCTATCCGGAATCCAAAAAGAAAACGCCCAATGCCTCCGAAGGCCCCATCCCGCCCGGCAAATGGGACGGCAATGTTCGCACACCCTATTTAAACATGGCGCTGTCGCACAAGAAGGGCAGGGCAAGGCGGGCGTTGCAACAGGCACGCGATGGTCAATCCGGCCTGCATTTGATTGAGCACACCTTTGTGACTCCGGCACAAACGCATACGGCACTCGAGCCGCATTGCTCTGTCGCAATTTGGGAGAGCAAGGAACGGCTGACTCTGCACACGTCCAGTCAAAACGTATACGTGCTGGCCAACGAAGTCGCCAAACATTACAAGCTGAAACGTGACAACGTTTGTGTGTATTCCGAGTTCATTGGTGGAGCATTCGGTGCGAAGCAAGGAATGCGGATCGTGCACACGGCGGCGATCGAGCTGGCACGGAAGGCCGGAGCACCAGTCAAACTGGTCTACGATCGGCTGGAAGAAATGGTACTCGGTGGTTTCCGACCGACCGCGCGCATCGAATTTTCATTGGTAACCGACGACGAGGCGCAGCAACGCGGCATCACCGCCATGTGTTACGGCAGCTGTGGCACGGCCGTCCAGTCGCAGAACGCACCGTGGCTGCGTGTCATGTACGGCGGCCCCAAACACCTCGCTGATTTTGACATCGCCACGAATTGGGGGTCAGCCCGGCCGTTTCGCGGTCCTTGTGGCCCATCGGCGTTTTGGGCGCTGGAGTCCGCCGTCGACGAGGCCGCGCATCGACTCCAAATCGATCCGGTCGGGCTGCGGCGCAAATGGGATCGCTCCGACGTACGCGAGAAGCTCTACGACTGGGTGGAATCAATTCCCGAATGGCAAAATCGCGACTCGTTGAAAGTGACGACGGGTCGTTTTCGCACCGGGATCGGCATGGCAGCCGGCAACTGGTTCAATGCCTTTCACAACGCCACTCGCGTCAAACTTGAATCAACGCCCGAAGGTGTGGTTGCCAGTTGCGCGGTGCAGGACATGGGGCAGGGCTCCCGGTCGGTGATTGGCAAGGCGGTGGCGGATGAGCTAGGCGTCTCGCTTCGGAAAATTGATGTTCAAATTGGCGACTCAGCTCTGGTGAAAGGACCTGTCTCCAGTGCCAGTCGCACGACCACGTCGCTGTTTCCGACCTCCACCCAGGCCGCCGGCATGCTGAAAGCCAAACTCATATCGGCTGCGTCCTCAAAACTGCGGCTTGCCAATGCCCGCTGGGATTCGGGCGGCATCCGTCATGATGCGGGGCATTTACCACTGGCTGATTTGCTACAAGAACTGCCGCCACAGTCAGTGACTTCCGCCAAACGAGGCGGCAACGGCATGTTCGACGTGATGGGTAAACTGCCAACCGGCAACCTGGGGATCAGCTTCTTCTTGAAAATGACGGGATCGGTGTGTGTCGTGCAAACACTCGTCGACACGCAGCTGGGAAAAATCAAGCCGCAAAAAGTCTGGATGGGCATGTCGTTTGGCAAGGTCGTTAATCCGGAATTGTGTCGCAGTCAGGCATACGGGGCGATCATGCAGAGTCTGGGATTCGCGCTGATCGAGGAACGGCAATACGATCCGCACACAGGCACACTGCTGAGTTTTGGACTGGAAGACTATCGCATCCCCGGCATGGGTGACGTGCCCGAAATTGAAATCTATTTTGATGAGAGCAAGTTTCAGAAAATGCGCGGCGGCGCTTGCGGTATGTCAGAACTGGCAACCATCCCCATTCCGGCGGCCCTCGGCAACGCTGTGTTTCAGGCCACCGAATGGCGCCCGACCGAGTTGCCCCTGCGTCCGCATCGCGTGCTGGAAAACGTCAAGGAATAATCGATGTATACCAAAGCGGAATCGATTGCCCAGGCCATTGGCGCCAAAGGTGAATTTCGGGCCGGCGGTACGGATTTGCAGGAACGAATCCGCAGTCGAATTGCCGTCGATGCAATTATCGACATCCAGCGAATCCCCGACCTCGAAAAGATCGAATTCCATGACAGTGGAGTCACGATCGGCGCATTGACCACGATCGAAACGATCGGCTCTCACGAGCAACTGCAACAGAAGTATCCGGCCCTGACTCTGCCGACACAAACTTTGGCGACACCGCAAATTCGCAGCATGGGAACGATGGGCGGGGTGTTGTGTCAGCGCACCCGTTGCTGGTACTTTCGTCACCCCGACCTTGGTTGCCCCAAAAAAGGTAACGCGTCATCGTGCCCCGCGCGAAACGGCAATCATCATTTTGGCGTGTGTTTCGATCTGGGACCATGCGTTCATCCGCATCCATCGTCGGTCGGTTGCGCGTTGCTGACGTACGATGCCGAGATCGAAATTGCCAAACGCGGCCGAATGACTATCGCGGATCTGTTTGGTGACGGCAGCGATCCCGCGCGCGATCACACCCTGAAGCCTGGCGAATTGATCACGCACGTTCACTTGCCCCCGGCGGCTGATCATGAACTGGCGTCCTGTCATCGGCTGATGAGTCGCCAGTGGGCCGAGTGGCCGCTGGTGGAAGTCATCGTGCGGTTGCTAATGGACGGTTCGACGATTCGCAGCGCCAAGATCGGTATCGGCGGTGTCGCCAATATCCCGTTACGACTGACCGAAGTTGAACAGGCCCTGGCCGGCAAACCGGCAGATGCCAATACCCTGCGGGCGGCCGCCGAATTGTCAACTGCCAATGCCAATCCGTTACCGCAAACCGGTTACAAACTGGAAATGGCCAGGGGAGCGGTACTTCATACCCTGGAATCAGCATTGGCCAGGGATGACCAAGGGCATTTCAAAACTTTTTTCGAGTAGTGAACGAGGCGACGAGTCCTGTTTTGCACGATAAACGGGGACGGACTCGTGACCTCATCCACCACCAAATCACCAGATTGGGGTTTTGAAATGCCCACTGATCTCAAATTGGGAGCCGTGATTCTGGCCGCGGGTTTATCGAAACGGTACGGCACGGACAACAAGTTGCTGGCTATCGTTGACGGACAACCGATCATCGAGTCAGTTTTGAAAACGGTTGTGACTTGCCAATTCGATCGCGTTGTTGTCGTTGTGCAGTCAACGGATGATGCGGTCGGCGAGATTGTAAAAAAACGCTTTCCGGTCACGATCGCCGTGAACTCGCAACCATCTGCCGGAATGGGCAAGTCGCTCGCAATCGGAGCAGGTGCAATAGTCGGAGCAGGTGCAATACAAGGCAGCGATTTGAAAGGTATTGCGATTTTTCCCGGCGATGTGCCGTTTATTCAACCGGCAACCATCAACAAGCTGGTCGAACAATTTGCGAAATCTGGTTGCGCGAAGATCATTCGCCCCATGGTGGGTGATCAGCCGGGGCATCCCGTACTGTTTCCGGGTAACCTGATCGAAGAGCTATGCCAGTTGACGGGCGATGTCGGCGGGCGGATCCTCATCGACCGGCACCCGCACCTGGTGAAACGGGTTCAGGTACAGGACCGCGGCGCGGTACTGGATGTGGATTGGCCAGTTGATTTGGATAGCTGAGATTCTGATATCATCCTTGTCATTGTCCTGGTCACCTCATCCGGCTTGGACAAGGACAAGGATAATGACAAACATGAATTGGACAGGAGTCGCGGGGATTCAGCGATTCATACGGGCATAGGTATTGGCGGCCCACGCGTCGGCGAGCGTTACCGTCTCGCCGTTTTCCAGTTCGTATTCATCCTGAAGATGTTGGGATACTTTTAACTGCGCTTCAAACCGTCCCTGACCACGCCGCTCGGAATCTTCCGGCAAATATCGTTCGGCCAGCGTGTTCGTGTAATCATTCAGCCGGGCACCTTCTTCAGGATGCTCGATGAAATAGTCCGTCAGCTCTTCCAGTTCCGGCGGCGGTGTTTTGTGGGCATTGCTCCAGCCTGCCAATAATCCCGCGTAGACATCTGGATTGTGGCCTTCCACGACATTGGTTTTGGCACCGCCCCAGCCTCCATTGTTATCGTTGACGAATACGTAGAACGAGATCTCGCCTTTGGGCAATCCGGAAACCGTCAGTTCCTTGTCCTTCATCGGAGCACCTCCAATTAAGCCGCTCCAGAACGTGCCGGTCAGTGCCAGGAATCCCAGTGCCGGGTCCCCGGCCAGCGGTTCGGTGCTGATCAGTACCAGGTCGCCGGATTCCTGCGACCTCACCTTGACGGTGCATGCCCCCAGCGGGCGGATCTCAATCGGCTCGGAGGCTTCCATCTCGCTGCCGAATTCGTATTCGACCATGCCATCAATTCGCAGGTGGCCTCCGTTGCGTTCCAGCAGATCGTTGATCTCCGTTTTGCCAGGCCACGACTGGGCCCCAATCCGATATTTGCCGGGCGGCAGTTCCATCGAAAATGCTCCGTTATCGTCGGATTGCGTGAACAGGACAAAGTCCTCGCCGCCAGCTTCCTGTATCGACATCATGGTGGCGGGAGTGGCATTTGAACTGAGTAATGGCACACCGAATTCCGACAGCGGGATGACGACCGAGTGTTCCACCGGATCGCCCGACTCGTCCAGTACGGTTCCGCTAACCGTGAATGTTTCCGGTGCGGGCTCTTCCTGGGCCAGGCAGAAGGCTGGCAAAACGAGACACGCCAGGAACATCGAATATCGAACAAGGAAGTTCGAAGACCGAACTGGCGAACCCGAATTGAATTGAGCGTATTGCATTGCTTTCCTTGCTGTTTTCGAGGAACCTCCACCTCGAATATCAGGCCCGGCGTTTACGCCGGGTTGTATGTCAGTTGACATCGTACTGCTCGGGCCCGCCTCAAGCGGCGGGCCCGAGCAGTGGGCATTCCTGAGCCTGCCAACCCGAGCTAAAGCTCGGGCCTGACATGCTGAATCCAATTGTAATTGCATCTGGTTTACAGAGCGTGTTCAGGTTTATGAAGGCCGCTGCCAAAGAGGACCTTATGGTAACCGCTGCGCTTTTCCCTCCCTTGTCCCTCGGGGAGAAGGTGCCCGGAGGGCGGATGAGGGCCGGAACATGATTCCCGCAACAGCTTTTTAGTGCGTATTTTATGCCCTCACCCGGTTGGACTTTTTTCAAAAGCCCAACCACCTTCTCGCCGGGGGAGAGGGGCGGCGCACCGAATCGCGTGTGGTTTCATTTAGTTTCTGGCCTGCTCCAATTCCCCCTCGTCAAAAGTTTCCGGCGCGCGCTTTTCGCGGAGCAGGCGGGCCAGTCCAAGGATATGACGCTGTTGTTCCTCGATGGGATTCAGATCCTCGGCGGTGGCCAGTCGCTCAATACGGCGATCGAGGTCTTCAAGCACACCCAGAATCTGGATGGCGTCGTACCGTAGTGCCGGCACGTACTCTTCTTCCACGATCGGCATCACCGTATCGACAAACGCCTGCGTATTTTCCTCGTCGGTCAGTGTGGCGATGGCCTCGCTGAACTCCTTGCGATTCTCCTGCAGCAGCTTGGCGAACTGTTCGGTGGTCAAACGGCGACCTTCGAGCAATTGTTCATCCAGTACCTGCTCGATGCCCGCCTCGGCTCGCTCGCGCAGGTCCGGCATGCTGGTGATGAATTCGTTACTGACTTCCTGCGCCCAGATCGGTGCCGATTTCTGAATTTCCTCTGCGGCCACGGTCCGCGCCTCCTTGGCATAATCGTCCACCATGGCCTTGGCCGACTGGACGACCTTGTCCGGCTTTGTGACGTCGTCAAGTATGTAGTAGCCGATGCCAAAGTAGACGCACAGCAGGATAATGACCAGCAAGCCGATCAGCAGGGTCACATTCGCCGAGAAGTAGGTGCTGCGGCGCTTGCCCTTCAAGTCGCTGATCAGCATGTCGATTCGTTGTTCAAGGGGACTGATTTGTTGTTCGGACATTGAATGATTCTCTTTTGATGATGGATGGATGGTTGGGTTGGAAGTGAAATTCGGTGTCGGCGAGAGTCGTTAGCCATCGTCGCCTGATTTCGAATCTCCTTCTTCGGTCCCGGACTTGCCATCGTCCTCGTCCGACTCGGCGGGTTGTTCGGCCTCGCCGGATTTGCCGTCGTCTTCCGCAGTGCTTTCGCCTTCCTCGGCATCGTCTTCAGTTGCGGCGGAATCACCTGCGTCCTTGTTGGAGGGATTGCCCTCCGCCGTTTCGGTTTCCATTTCCGCATCATCGCCGGTCTTGTTGGCGGGCGGCGCCTTGGCTGTTGCGGCAGAACTGACTTGCGGCGCAATCTTTTCCTCATCAACCGGCGGCACATAGTTATCCGAATAGATCACCATCATTCGCACCAGTTCCAGCATTTCGGTGGCGATCTGCTCGCTCAGCGCAGCGCCGGGTTGTCGCGGCGTGGAAGCGGGGAACGTGTCCAGCTTGCCGACAATCGCCTTCAACCGGTCGCCCATGAAATCCACGTAATAGCGTTTGCCAACCTGCGTGTAGATTTCCTGCATGTTTTCCTTAATCAGTTCCATCTTTTTATCGTCGACCAATTCCGGGAATTCGCGACGCAGGATCGTTTCATGCTCCTCCATAACTGCTGCATTGGCCTCGTCCAGCTTGTCTTCCAGCATGGTTTGCATGTTGGCAACGAACTCTTCCCGCTCGATATCAAACGCATCCACGTACTTTTGGGAATCTTCCTCGATTTGCTCGCGGAACACGGTGCCCACGTACGGACCCTGGTCCTGGGCGAGCACAATCAATTGGCGGGTTAACGGCTCGGAAAACTCCTGCGGCTGTTCGTTGATAATCCGCTGGACTTCAGCGATCCGCGTATCGCGGATTTCGTTGTACAGTCGATAGAAAAGGAAACTGAACACAATCACAAACAGGATCAGTGCGATGATCAGAATCAGTCGCACTTTGCTCGACCAGCGCAACGCCCGCAGAATACGCCGGCTTTCCAGCTCCAGCGCCTCCAGTTTGGCATTAAGAATTTGCGTGTTTCGTTCATCGGTCGTCATCAATACTTCCTCCCGGAATGTCACAGATGGGGTGCAGGCCGGCGGCCTGCACTTGATAGTCAGATGATGGCAACCTCTCGAACTGTTCCGGATGAGGTGATTTAAAAATCACTTATGCAATCTAATTGCTGAGCCGTCCGTCGGCCATCGATTACCGGCAAAAATCTGGCGATTCTGGCTGGATGGGGCAGTGGCCGGCCCGGCCGCGTTACAATTGACGGCAAATCGCCACAGCAATCGGGGATCGCAGTATTCTTCTGCCGCGACAAGGTGAGATTGCCATCGACCTAACAAATAGCCTGGACCTGCGGATTGACCGTCAGAAAACGAATTCGAGTATCGGGAGTCGTGCAAGGAGTCGGATTCCGACCTTTTGTCTGGAAACGTGCCTGCGAGCATGGCTTGACGGGCTGGGTCAACAATGACTCATCAGGCGTCACCATCGAGATCGAGGGAAGCGAAATTCAGGTCGTCCGATTCCTCGACGGATTC
>CAMYKF010000276.1 GCA_947258905.1 uncultured Pirellulaceae bacterium
CTGCAATTGCCGCAACCACCAAGCGTGTGGCGATACGAGCCGGCAGCTGTGTGCTGCCTCTCCATCATCCGGTGCGTGTTGCGGAAGAATGGTCGGTTGTCGATAACCTGTCTGGTGGCCGCGTCGGTTTGTCGATGGCATCGGGATGGAGCCCGAATGATTTTGTCCTGAAGCCGGAAAATTTCGCCAATGCCAAGGACGTGATGTTTGAATCCATTGAGCAGGTCCGTGCCCTGTGGCGCGGTGACAGCGTCACCTTTGCAGGGCCCAAGGGCTCTGTGGATGTCAAATCGCTTCCCCGGCCTGTCCAGCAAGAGCTGCCGATCTGGGTTACGGCGGCGGGCAATCCGGAGACATTCCGCCAGGCCGGCGAGATCGGCGCCCATATCCTCACTCATCTGCTGGGGCAGAACATTGATAAGGTTGCCGAGAAAATCGAGATTTACCGCGATGCATGGCGAGCCAGCGGCCGGCCAGGTGACGGCCATGTGACCGTGATGGTTCACACCTTCGTTGCCACATCCGAGCAAGATGCCCGGCGCATCTGCCGCGAACCGATGAAGAACTATCTGAGAAGCGCACTGGCACTCATCAAGGATGCCGCCTGGCAGTTTCCAACATTCCAGAAGTTCTCCGCCGAAGGTGAGCGCACCATCGACGATTTCTTTGCTCATGCCGATCCGCAGGATGTCGATGGCCTGCTCGAATTCGCGTTTGAACGCTATTACAACAACAACAGTATGTTGGGTTCCGTCGAAAAGTGTGTCGAGTTTGCAGACACGTTGAAATATGCGGGCGTTGATGAAATTGGTTGCCTGATCGATTTCGGTATCGACGAGAGCACGGTGATGAAGCATCTGCCATTTCTGAACGAAGTCAGAACGGCATCCAACGCTGATGAGCAGGACATCCTGTCAGTGTCGCAGGCGATAGTGCGACACGGAGTGACCCACCTGCAATGCACACCGTCCCGGGCAACGATGATACTGCACGAATCTGAGGCGGCGGCAGCTCTCAAAAACCTCAGCTGCCTCATGGTTGGCGGCGAGCCATTGTCAAAGGAACTTGTTCATCAGCTGCAGAGCTTGACGCCGGCACCGCTGTTCAACATGTATGGCCCGACCGAAACAACAATCTGGTCATCGGTTTGCAATATCACCACCCCCGACGACGCAAATTTGATCGGCACCCCGCTTGCCAACCAGACCGCCTACGTTCTGGACCCGCGTGGAGCGATTGTGCCTCCGGGAATAGTTGGTGAACTGGCAATCGGAGGCCTGGGAGTGAGCAGCGGCTACCTCGGACAACCCGCGTTGAACCAGGACAGGTTCATAAAAACGCCCGGAGTGGATGGTCAACCGGTCGATGTCTACAAGACCGGTGATCTGGTTCGGCTAATGGAGGATGGCCGACTGGAGTTCCTGGGACGCAGCGACAATCAAGTCAAGGTCAGGGGATTTCGCATCGAACTTGGCGAGATCGAGGCCTGCATGCAGCGGCTTCCTGGAGTTGTCGCGGCTGCGGCTGTGGTTCAGCACGCCAATACGCCGAATGCCATCATTGTTGGCTTTTATGTTTCGGCGACCGGTGTTTTCCTGGCCGACGATCTGTCCGCTGAACTGAAAGCGCAACTGCCGGATTTCATGGTCCCTGCCCATTTCGTGGCCGTTCCGCATTTGCCCTATCTGCCTAACGGCAAACTCGACAGGCGGCAACTTGAACAGACACAGGTCACTCGCGAAGCTCGGTCAGACGCCGTGCCCCCGTCGACTGAAACCGAGTGTGCCCTGGCCAAGATTTGGGGCTCCCTGCTGAACGTCGAGGTTGTCAGCAAGACGGACAACTTCTTTGAACTTGGTGGGCATTCTCTGCTTGCCATTCAGGCCATCGACGCGATTGAGAAGCAGATGAGTGTCAGATTGAATCCTCGCAAAATACTGACCAACACTCTTGAACAACTGGCCCAGGACTGCGCGTCTATCCCGCAACCTGAGCAAAAGAGCCGAGCCGGTGCCTTCGGTCGGCTTTTCGGGCGCAAATCCTGAGGCCATGCCACGATGTTAACTGACGAGTATGTTGTATTTCCAGAGTTTGACGTCTTCACCAGCGCAGTTTGGGTATCCCAGGGGGATCCGTCGCGCCTCCCGTCGGCCGAAAGGATAGCAATTGAAAACGCTGTGCCCGGTCGTGCCCGAGAATTCGCGGCTGGCCGGCAGGCAGCGCGGCAGGCATTGGCCCGGATGGGCTTTGACGGGGTAACGGTTCTCCGGTCACCAGAGCGGCATCCCATCTGGCCGAATGGGGTCATCGGCAGTATCAGCCATTCGCAAAAAGTTGCCGGAGCTGCTGTTACCCGGGATGACCGCCTAATCGGCTTGGGTTTCGATATAGAACAGCCGGCAGTCGCCAGACCTGGCGATATTGTGTCGAAGGTGATGACCGCCGATGAGATTGGGCAGTTCGGATCCCGAGATGAAAAACTGCTCGCGAGCCACCTGGCGATGGTTGTGAGCTGCAAAGAGTCAGCCTACAAAGCAGTGAATCCGGTCATCGGCGAATATTTCGACTTTCTGGATATCGAAATCGAACTGGACGAGACCTCACGTACCTTTGTAGCGCGTGCATTGGCGCCACTTCACTCGGCGGACTGGATTAACAATGGACGTGGCCATTACGGCACTCTGGCCGGTCAGATCGTAACGACGTTTGTTGTCGAAGCCGATTGGGGCCCGACGTTCTTGATTCGAAAAAGCCTGGGAAAAGCTACACAGAGCGCAATGAAATGCTGTGCAACATCATCAAGGAAATCACGAAAGGGCTGAAAGAATTTTCGACCGACAAGGATATCGGGCACAGCTTCTTCACGCCGACCACACACGTAGCGGTTCTGTCACGGTAACTCGGCAATGAAGTTGTGACATGCTATCAACGGCTGATGTGCACCATCTCATATTGCCGTCATCGCTTCCCACCAGAAATCATCCAGCATGCCGTCTGGTTGTATTTCCGGCTTCCTCTCAGCTTTCGCGACGTTGAGGATTTGCTCGCCGAACGAGGGATCGATGTCTCGTACGAGACGGTTCGGCGTTGGGGACTGAAGTTCGGACTGGGTTATGCCCGCAAGCTGAGAGGGTTGCGTCCCCGGCCAAAGGGGCGTTGGCACCTGGACGAAATGTTTGCCCCCATCAACGGCAAACGGATGTATCTCTGGCGGGCAGTGGACGGGGAGGGCGAGGTTCTCGATATTCTGGTTCAATCGCGCAGAAACAAGAAAGCCGCGCTCAAACTGATGCGCAAGCTGCTGAAGAAGCAAGGTTATGCACCCGACGAGGTGGTGACTGACAAACTCCCATCCTACGGTGCCGCTTTGAGAGATCTCGGCATAGACGGCAAACACATCACCGGCGGGCGATGTAACAACAGGGCTGAGAATTCGCACCTTCCGGTTCGACAACGTGAGCGACGAATGCAGCGGTTCAAGTCGCCCGGATCAGCGCAACGATTTCTCTCCACTCATTCCGCCATCTACAACACCTTTTACGTCCAGCGCCATCTGATTTCACGAAATACTCTCCGCCAGTTGCGAGGTGAGGTGATGAACACGTGGCAGAACGTGGTCGCTGCGGCTTGATGGAACCCGACACGTCAAATCCACGCGGCCGCAGCCTCTCAACGTGACAATACCTGGACAAGAACCGTTGAGCTGATTTTGCTGACTTGAAACGCTTCATCCTTCGCTCCCATTGTCGGACCGGAAGATGCGAGTTCTCCGCCCAGTTGTTGCCCCCTAGGGTGCGGTAACTGGTTGGTAGCTACCTCGGTGAGTACTTAGTGTTTAGCTGTTTCTGTTGGGCTAAGAGTATCAGCTGCGATGTCCGCTTTCGGGGTGGAGCAGACTTATCGGGAGCTCCGTTGTGAGGTCTGCTTAGTGCCAAAAATTGACTCTCCGCCGACTTTGGCGAACGGAGAGAAATGCCCCTTTTCGGACGTTTCAATTGACCTGCAGCGACGTCCGTTCTGCACCTGAAAGCTGCCATCAGTCTGACGGGCATTAAAGACTCATTGCGGACTTCGTTACTTGTGTCCGCCACATTAGACGCTCAACATGAAACCGCTCATCCCTTAGACCGTA
>CAMYKF010000277.1 GCA_947258905.1 uncultured Pirellulaceae bacterium
TAGACTGTCTGGGCCCCTCTCCCTCGGGGAGAGGGTGTCCCGGCGTGCCGGGACGGGTGAGGGCCGGAACAGATTAGGGGAATTGCAAATTGCAAAATGCAAATTCAGTCGTTCCAAAAACTGAGCCGAACGCGCTAGCGTCGGGTCCTTCAGGTGGCGTTTCCCCGGCGAAACCCGAGGCTAGCGCCTTCGGCATCGCCGGCTTTTTGGGCTACTGAAATTGTCCCATGCGGGTGGTTGTCGTGAAATCTTCGTCGTAATCGTAATCGTGATCGTAATCGAGAGCATGCCCGAACATCGCACAATGCAAATTGAACAACGCCACTGTTATCTCTCCTGACCTTCGAACTTTGACCTGCGACCTTCGACTTTTGACCTGCGACCTTCGATTTTTGACCTGCGACCTTCGACCTGGAATCCATGTCCGACGTCTCTGAACCCAATCCGGAAACCACAGCAGCAGGCACGGTCGCTACCGCACCGGATACCGGTCTGGAACGTGGCACCTACGAGATCATTCGCGGACGACTGGAAGGTTACGCGCAGGACCTTCGTGGAAGACTGGAAAAGCTCAATGCCGAACGCCGCGACGTATTCGGCTCTATCCCCACGGAGCTGATTTCCACCGACCGCATTACGACGGCCAACAACTGCGACGCCCGCGACATGGTACCGGTGGGTGACAAGTTCGTGTTTGGCTTCAACGTCAACATCGGGCTGAAAAGTGAAACGCACATCAATGATGTATTCGCCGTCTTCAGTCACGCCGAGCACGGTTTTCACGAAGAGCCGCTGGACCTGCTATCCGATCCCAACTTTGAACACGACTTCGCGCAGCTATACAAGTACTACAAGCACGCCCGCTTCGCCAAATTCCATGTCATCGGACATCATCTGTTCATGGTGTTTCAGGTCGGCGACGCCACGCGCGACATCAAATCGTTCAAATGGGTACTCGACGGCAACCAGTTCAAATACGTCGACAACCGTAGCGATCACGAAATTCGCTACCCGGCCCAGCACGAGTTCGAGTGGGTGCGCACGCATCGCGACCTGCATCGCAGCGGACCGCACCCGCACATCTCAATCGAGGATCGTTTGTTTGTGGAGACCGTCGGTGGCGACCTGACCATCAAGGTCGAAGACAACACCAACGACGGCATGGGCATTTACCGCGAACCGGTGGATGACCCCGATCAGACGCTGGACGATGCGGAGGTATTTTACGCCAGCGTCGGCACCCTGATCCTGCTCAAAATCCGGCCGTTCAAGGAAGAACAATATCGCTACTTCGTATTCAATGAGAAACTGCAAACCGTCACGCGGCTCGATTCACTGGCCAACGCCTGCATTCGGTTGCCCGAAGATCACGGCCTGATCTTTTCCAACGGCTACTATCTGCATAGTGGCGAATACAAGACCTATCCCACCGAAACGACCAATCTGATTTTCGAAAAACGCATCGCTTCGCCCAACGGCGAGGATTTTCTGTATGTGTTTTACAACTTGCGCACCGGCGCTTACGTGCTGCTGCCGTACAACATGATCGAGCAGCAAGTCGACACGCCCATCGAATGCCATGGCTATTCGATCTTTGGCCATGGCCGGCTGATTTATTTCAAGTCCGACGGTACCCCGCAGAAACACCACGTCATTCAGATCTGGCAAACTCCGTTCACAGCCGACGAATCGGTCACTGAAGGTAAAACGGATTCCTACCTGTACAAGATCGGCAATCGTGATGTCGTACGCGGCATGTCCGAGTGCCACGAAGTCATCGGATTGATCCGTCGCGAGGAAACCTACGCCGACCTGTATATCGATCTGGTCAAAAAGACGACTGATATCCTTGACTCATACTTCTGGATCGATAACGCGGACGCCTTTAACCTCGGCGAGACCATCGGTCAGATCAAGGAAACCGCCACCGCCGCCGTCGACGAATTCGACAAGGTACGGCGGATTCAGGAAAACACCAAACGGCAAACCAACGAGACGGCTTCCGAAGTCAAGCAGATCATCTCGAAGGCCAATCGCAGCGTCTACCGCTCGATCGACGAGTACGTGGAATCGCTGGCCAGTCTGCGGATGGTCCGTGGCAAGGTGATTTCGCTGCGCGAATTGAAGTACGTCGACATGACGGCCGTTGATCTCATGGAAGAAGAGATCCGGCACAACAGCGATCGCCTGTCACAGAATTGCGTCAAGTTCCTGTTGCGCGATGATTCGCTGGACCCGTACACCAACCGGGTCACCGGGCAACAGGCACAGATCGACGAACTGCAAACAGTCGCCCAGGCGAAAAAGCTGGACGAAGCCATTGCCGAAGGCTCCGGCCAGCTGGAAATGCTGATCGACATCGTCAGCAATCTGAAAATCGACGACGCCACGCAGCGTACGCAAATCATTGATGACATTTCGTCGATCTACTCGCAGCTGAACAAGACGCGGGCCCAGCTGAAAAATAAAACCAAATCGCTGATGTCCGTCGAGGGGGCGGCCGAGTTTAGTTCGCAACTGAAATTGCTCGGTCAGGCCGTCGTGAATTATCTGGACGTTTGCGATTCGCCCGACAAGTGCGACGAGTACCTGACCAAAATGATGGTCCAGGTGGAGGAACTGGAAGGCCGCTTTGCCGAGTTTGACGAGTTCATCGTTCAACTGGCCGAAAAACGCGAAGAAATCTACGCGGCCTTCGACTCCAAAAAATTGCAGATCGTGGAGGCCCGCAATCGCCGGGCGACCTCGCTGGCCACTGCCGCCGATCGCATTCTCAAGGGCATCACGACGCGGATTGGCAACCTGGAATCGGTCGACGAGATCAACAGCTACTTTGCCTCGGACCTGATGATCGAAAAGGTCCGTGACATCATCTCGCAGCTGAAAGATCTCGACGAGACCGTCAAGGTTGACGACATACAGAGCCGCCTGAAGACTGCCCGCGAAGATGCGGTCAGGCAACTCAAGGACAAGCAAGACCTGTTTGTCGACGGCCAGAACCTGATCAAACTGGGCCGTCACCAGTTCACCGTCAACGTGCAGCCACTGGACCTGACGACGGTCGCCAAAGACGAGATCCTGTATTACCACCTGACCGGCACCAACTATTTCGAACCGATCGACGCGCCCGGGATCGTCGATCATCGCGATATCTGGGACCAGCCACTCGTCTCCGAAAACGACGCCGTGTATCGCGGCGAGTACCTTGCGTGGCTGATGTCGCGCGACCCCGAGGTCACCACGTATTTGCCCGAAGACCTGGAGGAACTGACCAAAGAGACGCTGGCTTACATGGCGCCGCGCTATAGCGAAGGCTACATCAAGGGCGTACACGATCACGACGCCGCCCTGATCCTGCGAGCATGGGTTCAGTTGCGCGAGCAGCTTGGTTTGCTGAAATATCCGGACATGGCGCGGGCACTGGCCACGCTGTACTGGACCTGGCAACAGGCCACGCTCAACAAGGACGAGATTCAAACCACGATTTCGCAGGTCCAGTCGCTGGGCAGTGCCTGGCAATTGTTTGACAACGAAGCGGCCCGCGAATCAGCGGTGGCACAACTAACGGAAAAGATCGAGTCGTTCCGGCAACAAGCCAACTTCGGTACGCCATTGGATTCTCGCTGGGCTGCCGGTTACCTGTTTGATGAAATCTGCACCAGTGCCAGCCACGCGCACGCTGCCGCCATCGATCTGGCGAAATCGATGCTGAAGTATCTCAAGGGCAAAAAACTCGCTGGCAAGTTCGAAGAACAGATCTCGGCGCTGAGTTCTCCCCTCGATCGTTTTCAGGTCACACGGCAGTGGCTTGCCGGATTCGCCGAAAACCGCAAACACGATGCCGAGCCGGGAATCATTGCCGAAGCGGCAGCGATCATGATTGATGACTCGCTCTCGTCACGCACAGCACTCGAAGGCGTCACGACGCTGGAACTAACTGAACTGCTGGGCGACCATGCACGAATCAAGAACGGAACGTACCATTTCGATTTCAATGAGTTCGAACATCGACTGGAACATTTCGGCACCACGTCGGTTGAGCAATTTCACGATTTGCATGAAGCCAAACAGCAATTGCTTGACGATCGCCGCGTCGAATTGCGACTGGATGAATTCAAGCCGCGTGTGC
>CAMYKF010000278.1 GCA_947258905.1 uncultured Pirellulaceae bacterium
ATCATCGTTGGTGCTGGACCCGCCCTGCAGCAGCTACGGTTGTTGAGCAAGCGTTATGGTTGAACCTTCGACCTGCGGTGCATCATGAGTCGTCTCTGATCCGTCCGGCCAGCGAACCGTGGCCACACCCTGTTCAATCTCGACGCGGCCAACGGCGCCGTCGTGTCCCATTCCCAGCATTACGCCGCTGTTGTCGAGTCCCGGGTCGCGCAAAAACATCCGGAACAGATTGGTCGCAGCGCGGGGAATTGCGGCATCCTGAATCAGAAAGCGATCTTCAAGGTGCTTGTGCTGGTTGAAATTCAACGACGACTGCACGGTCGGCCCAATCGCCTCCCTCGTGTCGTAGGCACCGACGCCTCCGATCTTGCTGCAATGGTCTTTCTTGATAATAAACCCGAGCGTATCACCGTTGCCCGACCAGCGATGGCCCAATGCGTCGCTCATGCACAGCCCTCGCTGTCGCGACTTGAGTAAAATCTCGGGACTGCCCGGACTGCCCGCCGCCATAATCACCAGACGTGCACAAACCGAAACACAGCGTTGTTGAATTCGGCCGCATTGATCGTCGTGCCAGGCGAGGTTTAATCGGTAGAGTCCGCCCTCCAGCTTGTCCAGCGTTTGCACTTCCATTTGCGTGTAGATTTCGGCTCCATGCATACGGGCACGGGGCAGATAGTTCATGGCCAACGTATTCTTGGCACCCACGTTGCAACCGGTGATGCAATCGCCGCATAGCGTACAAGGTCGCTGAATCATGCCCTGGGGATTGCGTGACTCGGCGTCCAGCAACCGGTTGTCGTACATCACCGATATCGGCGAAAGTTCAAAAAACCCTGGTTGCGGATTGAGACGATCCGCGGCACAGCGCCTTGAGCGAACCTTGGAGGTCATGTCCCACGGCGTGCGCATCAGATTCAGGCCCGGTTCGACGCGTCGGTACCATGGTTCCAGCACATCCCGGTCGCTGAGCGCTCGGGGCCACTTGAACTGGCTGAAGACCTCCCGATCCGGTCGCTTCGTAATACCGGCGTTGATCAGCGAACCTCCCCCCAGTCCGTTGCTGGTCCACACATTGATCTCGTTGTTCATGATCACATTGTGCAGCCCCAGTGGATTGACAATGCTGCGTTTGCGTGGTCCAAACAGACGCCCCCGCCGTTGGCTGCGCAGTCCGCGACGCGTATCGGGGAAAGTCCCCGGGACCCATTCCTTGCCACGTTCGATGATGGCCAGTCGCAAACCGGGTTTGAGTCGCGCGGCCAGTTGCACTGCGCACATCGCTGCCCCATATCCCGAACCCACGATCACGACGTCAAATTGCTGGTCGGGCGGCAGCGTCGACGTATGCAGCAACTGCTCGGGCGGATTTGACAGCTGGCCTCCAAACGGCTCCATGCTACGCCGGTAATCAGCAACTGCGCGACGTTTGAGCGCAGTGTTCTTGCTGCTCCGGGTATTGCCCAACAGCTTGAAAAGCAGCGGATTTACCGGGGAAGCGGCCTGCGCCGGCTGGCCCAACGCTGTCGCGGTCGCTATGGCTGCACCGGCCGCGGCCGAAGTCAGTACGGTACGCCGGCTGGGATGGCCGTCAGCGGATTGGTCTGGAGTATTGGCGGGCATCAGGCAAACAGAAAGGGAACCGCGGCGGGAGCGATAAGGAAGAAGCGAACGCTACTTGAGCAATCGTAATTTTGCCTGTCGCGATGTGAGGCAAAGCATGCGCGACCCGGCAATTGCTCCAGTTAACGTGGTACCCCTTCGCGACAACGCGGGTTGTCCGGACAGTGAAACCTTGACCCCGTTAGCGACTCTGTGGATTGCACTTGTCGCGACGACGCTGACGGGGTGCCACTGCGAAAGGCAGCGGCATTCCTGCGACCCGCTGGCGGGCGCCCGAAGGCCGGTTATTGCAAGACTAGTTGAAGAATTTGTCCCGGGAACCCACCCTGACCTGCAATGTCATCGGCTCGCCATTGCGATAGATTTCCACGTCGATCGGCTGGGCGGGATCGGTCATTTCGATAAAGCGAAACAACATGTTGTAGGTTTTGACCTCGCGACCATCCCAGGTGCGAATCACATCGCCGAGACGCAAATCGGAATGCGAGGCCGGGCCACCCAGGGGAATATCTTCGATCAGCGCCCCGTGCAAATCCGGTAACGACAATTGCGTCATGCTGTCGTGATCGACCGGGCCGGGCTGGATCCCCAGGAACGAACGATTGACCTTGCCGTTGTTGATGAGTTGGTCAAACACGAAACGGGCCGACGCACTGGGAATGGCAAAGCTGATCCCCTGGAACTGGTCGCCGAATATTGATGTGTTGATACCCACCACCTGCCCGAGGGCGTTGACCAGCGGTCCTCCACTGTTGCCCGGGTTGACGGCTGCATCGGTCTGCAAGTACTCGCGGTTGCGGTCGGTCGCATCGCCTCGCTCCCGGGCGCTGAGGATGCCTGAAGTCACGGTTTGTTCCAAACCATACGGGCTACCCACGGCCCACACCATGGAGCCCACTCTCAGCCGGTCACTGTCGCCCCATTCGGCCGCATACAGCCCGCCGGCGTTGATCCTGATGACCGCCAGGTCGGACAGGACGTCGATGCCAATCAGCTGGCCCTCAAATTGCCGCCGGTCATGTAATCCGATGAGGATGCGCGAAGCTCCGTTGACGACGTGGGCGTTGGTCAGCAAATAGCCGTCGGTAGACATGATCACGCCCGAGCCTTGCCCGCTGCCCGTGGTGCGGCCCGCACGGTCCTCCACACCTTCGGCGCGCACGCTGACGACGCTGGGGCGAATTTTCTGGGCCACCAGTTCAAACGCCATCGAGACGTCGTTCAGTGGCAACCCTGCGAGAATTTCCGACGCCTTCTCGAATTCGGCAGCCACACGGCCACGCGTCGCCGCGTACTGGTATCGCTCGATCGCCAGGGGACCCAGATACCATGCCGACAACACCAGGACCATCGTGGCCAACAGCCAGATCACGCCGTTGCCGGAAGACTCGGGAGCCGGTTCCAGTTGCAAAGAGGCCTCAGGGTCGGTGCCCCCAGGCAGCGACAACTTGTCCGGTGAATCGGGATGCTGATCCATGAGAATCCGGCTCGCTGTAAGTTCTGCGGTTAAGGAAGTCCGCCCGGACTGAGAGTCCCGCCCGGACTGTTAGGGAATCCTGTCGGTTGGACCCAACGCCAACAGGGTGCTCAACTCGGGCGTCTGCCCGGTGATTCGTGGACAGACCGCAACCGGATTCAACTGGATGCCGAAGGGACGCCGTACGGCCGATTATAGACAACTTCGCCCGATTTGACGAAACCTTGGAAACAAGTGCCCTTTTTTCGCCACTAATTTTGCATGTGTTTTCCGGGAAAATGACCTATTCGCCGGCATGGCGGCTGGCAGCGGATTTCAGGACCGTAATCCGGCTGCGGGCTTCCTCCAGCCACGGCCCCGCCGGCGTTAACTGGACAAAGCGTTCCCAGCGCCGCAAGGCTCGCGACGTGTCCCCCGTTGATTCCAGTGCCCGCGCAAGATGAAAGTGCACGTCGGCGTAATCCGGGTGGTAATCCAATGCTCCTTCGAAAGCCGAGATGGCCAGATCCAGTTGCCCCAGTTCCGCAAGCACACAGCCCAGCGCCGCACGAGCCTCGACCAGGGCGTCATCCAGTTCGATGGCACAGTAATAGCGTTCGCGAGCCGCGTCGACCTCGCCCTGTCGATACAGCAATTCACCGAGCCGCAAACAGGATTCGGCCGTGGCGCCCACGGCCAGATGCATCGAGCGGTAGACCGCGACTGCTTCTGCCGTCTCGCCCGCCTCTTCCAGGTCGGCGGCCAGGGCCATGAACTCTGCCGGATGGCCGAGCGAAACAGGTGCCGTCTTGTTTTCACCCATTGTTTCAAATCGCAGGATGGCAGGTGAAGAATCGGCTTCATCGGCAACAAGCGGATCCACACCATGATCAAAATCGATGCGTCGCTGGCCGCCAGGTTCAACCAGCCCGCTGCCCTGCCGGAGCAAAACCTCACTGCCTTCGGCGATCATCGACAGCTGGGCCAGAGGCCGGTCGACATCGGGCAGCCAGCGGGCCAGCTGCTGCAAATTCTTTTTAAT
>CAMYKF010000279.1 GCA_947258905.1 uncultured Pirellulaceae bacterium
CGGCCTTGGAGGCGTTGGTGACCAGTTCGTGAGTGCCTGGTTCGGCACCTTCCACCACCAGCGGCGTACCCCACGAGGGAAGTTCACCCGTCCGATCCGTCTTCCAGATTTCGGAACCATCATTCAGGCTAAACGCGGCGATCCACGATTCCTCACTGGTGTCGCATTGCACGATCACGCTGTCCTTGTAGATCACCGGCGAGCTGGCGAAGCCCCACTCAAAGGTGGAATCGATGTACCAGCCGGATTTGAGTTCTCCGAAATCCCGATCCCACAGCGGCTGGCCCTGCATATCAAAACAGTACAGTCCCTGGGAGCCAAACGAGGCAATGATAAGTCGACCGTCGGTAGCGCAAGTCGGATTGGCCTGACTGGCTTTCCAGTGCCGCGCGCTGACCGGCAGGCCCTCGCACGCGGTGGTTTCCCACAGCCGACCGCCCGTCTTCAGGTCGTAGCATTGCAATTTCCACTGATGCGGCACCTCTTCGGGAACCGCTGCGATCCAGCCCAGCCCATTGTCGTCGACGGCTTGTTTGGTGGCTTCGCTAACCGCGGTCGTGATGTAGATCTTGCCGTCATGGATGATGGGTGAGGAAAGTCCCAGTCCCGGCACGGAGTGCGTCCAGGCAATATTCCGTCCGCTTTCCAGATCAAAAGATACCGGTGGATGCTGGCCGTCGGCGATGCCGGACATTCCGGGCCCGCGAAAACTGCTCCAGTTGGTGGCGGTGGCAACCGGGATCGCCCGGTCCTGGGAGAAGTCGAAATCCGTTTGCCCGGCTTTGTCTTCCGTCTCAGCCTCGTCATTGTCACTGTCGTCTGCCGAGCCAGTCGAAGCGGGTGGTGAAGCGCCAGTTTCCTTCAGCATCCTTGCAACATCGTCAGAACCAGTAGAATTGGCGGTGGCCCACAAACGATTCAGGGTTCCCTGATCAACATCGAGTTTTTCGATCATCATCTTGACCGTCTCGACGTGGTTATTTCCGGCCGCGGCGTAAACGGCTCCGGGTCCGTCGCTGGCCCCTGCATTCATCAGTACCTCGGTAGCTTTCGTGTGGCCCAGCCATGCCGACATCTGCACCGGGGTAAAGCCATAATCGGTGTCTCGCAAGTTGACATCCGCACCTTGTTCAATGAGAAATTTCAGGAATTCAAACCGGTCATTATTGGCGGCAAAATATACCGCGCCACAGTTGAACTCGGTGACGGCATTGACGTCGACGCCGGATTCCAGCAGCTGTTTCGCGCGGTCGATATCGCCAGTGCGGGCGGCTGCAAAGTACTCCTGAGTGGATTGGTCAAGTTCAGTGGCAGCTTTGGTTTCCTCCTGCACCATCGATGCACCCGCACTTGCCGATAGTACAGCAGTCGCGATCAGTACACTCGCGATTAATTCAAAAAAGCATTTCATTGAATCACACGTGGTTTGAGGTATGAGACGGTTTCCACGATGATAGTGGACCATGGCACTTTGCCCCAAGTTGTTTTTGTCGACTTTCCAGTAACATGACCAAACGACAAACACGCGAAAGCTGACGCGTCGTCGAATCTGGCTAGCCGGATTGTGTGCCATCCTTGCAGTTCCTGCATTGGCTCGGCGATCGGTGCACGCGCAACCCGCCGGAAATACGACAACCGCAATGCAGCAGCTGAGCCGGCTGGAGACCGAAGCCAATCCCGATGCCGTGGCCTTTTCGCAGGATGGGAGATTATTGGCGACCGGCGATACGGGCGGTTTGGTTTCCATCTGGAATTCACAGGATGGAGCATTGTTGCGTCGTATCAAGACCGGTGACGCCAGTATTGGTGGGCTGGCATTCACGCCTGACGGGCAACGATTGGCGGCTGGCACAACAGGAATCACCATTATCGATCTGCAGGTCCATCAAAAGTTGCTGAAAATCCCGGCCGGCGACTGGGTATGGCATCTGGAATTCAGTCCGGACGGCAAGTGGATGGCGATTTGAACTACGCTTGGGCAAATTCCCATTTGCGACGGCACCAACGAGCCAATGCATGAGGGGAAGGGAGGCGAATCCGCCCCCGGCGATCACTAATTTTTGCCATAAAAGCGGTCAATTTTCTGCCAAATTCATTGCGTCGCGTGCAGGAATCCTTATTGTTATGGGTGAGTGATGGGATCGATTGTTTAGGTGATTTCGATCGGCATCGCCGCGTTTTTCTTTTTTGGATTTTGGGTAATGGCAGAAGGCACTATCAAAAAGTTGACAGACAAGGGTTTTGGATTCATCGACACCGGAGGCAACAAGGACTTGTTCTTCCACTCCTCCAATGTCGAATGTGAAGGTGGTTACGACAGTTTGCACGAAGGGCAAAGGGTATCCTTCACCGAGGGAGAGGGTCCTAAAGGGCCTCGAGCCGAAAACGTCCAGCCCGCGTAGCAAAACGACTTGATCAGCAAAATCTGGCCGGCGTTACGCGCCGGCTTTTTTTGTGCGCCTGCGGACCTGTCTCAGCCGGACCTGTCTCAGCGCCTCGCTGCTGAATCATCTGTGTCACCATCGCTGCAAGTACCGACTTGTAATCGCACAGGTCGTTTGGTGAAGTTGATTGACCAGCGTCGATTACTGCTCACCTGGCCCCGGCCACTGCAATACACGATCCGCAAACAGCGCAGGCAAAACACGCGACCGACTGGTCGCAATCCCGGGCTTTGGTGAGCTGACATGGAGCGCCGGTTATCGGGGTTGATCGCCAGCAGATATTGGTGGTCCGTCCCGCAGGTACCTGTCACAAACTCAAACAAGTGTCGATAGATGCCTCTTTTCCGGTATTCAGGATCCACATAGCCGGAGAACAGCCAGCGCTGGTCTTCCGCCAGATCCATCGTGACACCCAGTTCGGATTCATCGAATTGCAATTCGGTGCACCACAAAGCGGCAATGATCGTGCCGGCGTGCGTTACGATGGCCGCGCGGTGTTTGCCCGCCGACATGGTTCTGTGAAAACCGGTTAATGATTCCGCCGCCGTCACGGTGGATTCGGATTCTGCCCAGCTCACTGAGAATCCGGCCGGGAGTTGTCGGGGTACTTCGCCCGAGGTCGTTGGGCCCTGAGTCTCGAATATCACAAATCGCCGACAGCGAAACAGGACCCGGGGCACAATTCGATTGAAAAGGATGGCCAGAGAGTACTTCCAGCCGGTTTCCTGAATTCGGCCAAACATGGGACGACCAGCCAGAAAAAAAAACACTTGTTACGCGAGAACGCCGCCGTTCATTTTAACCAGGGATGGATGTTGTTGATTTGCAGATCGGGAACCCCCCTGCCCCCCTTTGAAAAAGGGGGGAATTGCTGATGTAGCCAAAGTCGTGAGACTTTGGACGGTCCCCGCGAACTCATGGAGAACTCTGCGTCCTTGCGTTTTGCTCTCACGGCATTTTTCCGGCAAGAACGCGGCGGCTGTGGCATCAAACCATCTAAGCAACGCACACTGAACTGGTCCCGTCGGCACATCAAAGTCCCCCCTTAAGTCGACGGGACCTTTTCTTTCCCGTCTTTCTCTTCTTGTTTGAACATTCGGGCGCAGCCAAAGCCATGTAACTTTGGAGGCCCCCAGGTCACGCGACGTGCGGAGAGGATCAAATCTGTCGTCAGATTTGCTACGACGTAGACTTCCATTTCCCTCGCAAAAGTGCTGGAAGCGGTGGATTTCCTGTGAATTCTGAAACCAACTTTTGCCCCTTGCGGTATTGCAACACACAAGCGTTGATTGGTTTTCAATCGCGTTGATAGAATTTGGCGGAAGGCGTTTCTCATGGCCTTTCCTTTTGCAGGGGACAGATATGGCTGCTCACCGGTCCACCCGCGCGTACGGGTTTTGGCTCATCCATCGATTGGTTTTTGGCGCGCTGGTCGGCGTGTCGGTGCTATGCAGCGGTAACGAGGCGGTCGCCTGGCAATCCGATGGTCAGACGGATGTGGGAGCCAGAATCTTTCCCGCTTCCACCAGTCTTTATTTGCGAGTCAACCAGCCGGGTGAAATGATCGACAAGATCCTCGAGCACCCGCTGCGCGCCGAAATCGAGGCGCTGGAGCCGGTTCAGGAAGCCCTCAATACGCCCGATAT
>CAMYKF010000280.1 GCA_947258905.1 uncultured Pirellulaceae bacterium
TACTGAGCAGAAAACTTCAGAAGGCGGCACGGTTGCCATCTATGCCGACATCACGCGACAGCGTGAATCCGAAATTGCGTTGCTAGAAGCAAAGGAAAAGGCGGATGAGGCCCGCGAAGAGGTCAGCCAAAAAAATGCCATGCTGGAGAGCCTTTCGGCCAAATTGTCCAAATATCTCTCGCCGCAGGTTTATTCCTCGATTTTCCGTGGCGAACAGGATGTCGAGATCGCCAGCCGGCGCAAGAAACTGACCATCATGTTCACCGACATTGCCGGCTTTACCGAGACGACCGACACGCTGGAATCGGAGGAACTGACCGGTCTACTGAACCACTATCTGACCGAGATGTCGAAAATCGCACTCGATCATGGTGCAACGATCGACAAATATATCGGCGACGCCATCATGCTGTTTTTCGGCGATCCCGAGAGCAAGGGCGTCGGCGAGGATGCGCTAGCCTGTGTCAGGACTGCCATCGCAATGCAGGACAAGATGGTAGAGCTGCAACAGCTCTGGCAGGAGCGCGGAATGGAAGACCCTTTCCGCCTGCGTATTGGCATCAATACCGGCTATTGTACGGTTGGCAATTTCGGCAGCGAAGACCGCATGGATTACACGATCGTCGGTAGCGAGGTGAATCTGGCAGAGCGCCTTGAATCCATGGCGGAACTCGGCACGATCCTGATATCGCATGAAACCTATTGCCTGACCCGGGAACACGTTGAAGCCCGGGAATTGGAAGCCAAATCCCTGAAGGGATTCACCAAGCCCGTGCGCAATTATGAAATCATCGGTATTCGCAATGTCGACCGGTCTTCAGATGCGGCGATGACGGTCGAAATCGGGGGTGTCGAGGTGACACTGGACGAAAGCTCAATGTCAAAGGCTGAGCGAGAAGCGTCAATTATTGCGTTAAAGCGAATTCTGACCCGGATCGACCGCTGATCCAAATATTTTCCGGCGCGTAACGCGCAGGCCATCAGCCACTTCCGCGATGGGTCATTCTGCGACCTTCGCCGTCAAATCAGAAATGTCTGAAAAGTGAGGTGGAGCGGAAGCCGTCGCTAGCACGCAATTGGTCTGAAACGTGCCAGTTGCGGAAAGATTTTGACAGTCGATATTTCCTCATTCTCGCCAATGTTTAGCTTTGGACCCGCCATCATGGCTGTAGACGATTCGAACTGTTGCCTCAATGATTCGAAGGCGTCCGGACTGTAGGAATAAGCCCCCCAGCCCCCCGAGGTCCGTACGCGCTAGGTCTTGAATCCCCAGAGGTGTACATCAAGGCCGGCTTTCGAGCCGGCCTTTTTCATTGCCTCTCCGGTTGGCCACTTTCCGAGGTCCAAACGGGTCTTGAACACCGCTGATTCTGCAGTTCCAATGCACCCCAAACAACGGACAATAACCGCTCAACCTCCGATTTTCGGCATATATCGGATGTTCATTGGCGACTGTCGCGAGGCAAATACTCAGAGGCAGGAGCACGGCGGGGGCATCCCATTAGCCGACATCCAGACCACCTGACGGGCTCTTTTCCAGGCTTGTGCGTTGTACCACTTGCGCCAGGGCATTTGTGAGCGGCGGCGGGCATCGTACCGAATCGGCGAGCCTGCGCGCATTAGGTAAAGTGGCGTGAGCAATTCCGTCGACGAAACGACCAGGCACGTCACATTTGATTCAGAAAATTGACTCAATGCCGATTCAACTGACTCAAGATTTGGACTCAAAACTGATTCAGCTTTTTGGACAAGCGATTCGGCACCGGTATTGCGTAAAGACTGCATCGCTTCATCGTCGGACACTCCAGAGCTCCCCAGCTTGAACGGCGATGCGGGCGGCGGTCACCCACCGTCGCCCATCTGGAGGCGTCCGTTCTTCGACGACCAGGGTGGGTTCGGAGTAGACCTTTGTGTTGTTCCGATCCCGGCTGCCCATTCCGTGGTTGGGTCTCCCGACGCCATCTCCGGTACGGCGAATATCGACCGCGCGTTTACGGTCTGCCTATCATCTATTTTGAATATCGTGATCGCCGCTGGCATGACGATCATGACCGCTGGCACAGACGTGCCCTATCGTTGGCGGAAAGCTGAGATCGAACTGATCCTGTCACCCCAGCCGATCTGCCGCTTCAGATCCTCATATCGTTTCGGACCGATGATTTCGAGTTTCTTGCCCTTATAGACCTTGTCTTCGAATGCCCTGACAACCCAGCCGCGCGGAACGCATATTGACGATATGCTGTCGGCGAATTTCCCGCCTTTGTCGTGCAGATCCGGATCGGGCCCAGTATTCAGACGAAGTTTGGAGCCTGTGTAATTGTCGTGAACATACACCGTCGGCAAGTCGCATGGCACACCACGCGGTGCAGTTCCTCGGTTCTCGGGGTTGCCGAGTTCGGCAATGACGACAGCAATTACGTTCTGTGCGGAATACTTCCAACGTTTATTATTACCCTTCCGGGTTTTGAGATTTCGTGCGTAGGAAACAAACTCACCATAAGTTCGAACAGGCCCCGATACGCCATCAAAAGGCAAAGAAAATAGCGGTTCTCAAAAGCGATAAATCGGTGAGCCAGGACGTGGCGAAAGCCGCCTCGCAATACAATCTGATGACCAAAAATGCTTAACTGCGTTTGAAGAGTTCGGATTGCGCGTCTTTGTCTTTGGTATAGTCGGCCCGTTTTTCAGCAAACAGCGCGCGACCGGCCTGCACACCCGGACGTGCCGCCAAAACCTCCAGCCAACGGGTCATATGCGGTTTGTCCTCCAACGTTTGTTGCTGCCCTTCCCAAAGCGACGCCCAACCCCAGATCGAGAAATCCGCGATTGAGATAAAGTCGCCAGCGACGAATTCATGCTTAGAAAGTTGTCGGTCAAGCACGCCGTAAAGCCGCGCAACTTCTGTCCGGTAGCGGTCTTTGGCGTAGGGTATATCGTTGGGTGGGGTCATTGCGGGGGCGTATTTCAAAAAGTGATGGGCTTGTCCTGCCATCGGGCCGAGCCCTCCCATCTGCCACATCAGCCACTGGTCCACCGTGATCTGGTCCCGTTCGGTGCTGCCGTAGAACTGGCCGGTCTTGCGGGCGAGATATTGCAGGATTGCGCCGGATTCGAAGATCGAAATTGGCGTGCCGCCGGGGCCATCCGGATCGGTGATCGCCGGCATCCGGTTGTTTGGCGAGATCTTGAGGAAAGCGGGGGCAAACTGATCTCCCGCACCGATGTCAATCAGATGCGTCTCGTATGGGAGCACCATTTCTTCAAGTGCGATAGAGACTTTCCAACCATTCGGTGTGGGCCAGAAAAAAAGATCGATCTGTCGGCTCATGGTGACGCTCCTCGGGGATTAAACCCGCGCCATGATGCGCCTTTTGGCCACCGCTGCAAGCGAAAGCCGTGACCAGCGAGGGGCAGCACCGGTTGGCAAGGCTTCTCTGAGAGTGGAAAGGGGCAGGGCAGATGGACTCTGCATCAGCCGGGCATAGAATGCCAGCGCGCCGGGGCGGGTATAACCCGACCAGTGACACACGCGCCGACGGGATGGTGCAATTAGGACGTTGAGCCGCGTAAGCGCCAACAGGGTTGCCGGGCAATCCAGTTGTACGGTCAGGGCATTTGAGGCCACCAGCCCGTGTCCTAGCGTTCGGTCACTGTCATTATTGCCGGACACCAGTCGCTCAAAGGCAAAATCGAACAAGTCGTTTTCGCGGCTGACGACGTTAATCAGTTCCGCGCGGCACCCGGCGGGACTGGAAAGGGCCAGCGCAGCGTGGCTCTGAAAGCTGGCCGCGGTCAGCAAGATCACCCGGCTGATGCTTCCTGCCGGGCTTTGGCATAGCGCCGCCAGTGCAACTTCCGCCCCCATCGAATGCGCGATTAGATGTAACGGCCGGTGGGGCGCGGCCTGACACAATTTCCCGACGATCTCCGCCAGCTCTTTTCCCAGCAAACCTGCGGCGTTGAACACGTCGCGCAGGGGGCCCCGCGCGCGCCAGCCGAATGCGATGCCGAGCGCCTGATTGTCAGTGGCATGCAGGGCGGCGGGCCATCCGTTTTTTGCATTGAATATTTTGCGGTGCGGGCA
>CAMYKF010000281.1 GCA_947258905.1 uncultured Pirellulaceae bacterium
GGTCTTCGGTATGCCACAAGGGCTGACCCCGCTCAACGCGACGTCGGAGAGCTTCGATCTTGGCGTCCGAACCGGCAGGTGCGTCGGTGCAATCGAATCCGTGGCTGTCATTGGGGACGAAATCCTCATCGTGACCATATTTGAGAATCGCCTCAAAGACGTTGTTGATGGTCTGGTGTTTTTCAGGCATTTTGGAAAACCTTGTCAGGGCAGGCGCGAACATACTTCGCGGATAGATAAAATTAGTACCAGACCGATGGCAAAAAGATGATCAATTCGTGATTCCAGCCACGGCGTCCCAGCCCGGCAGCCATCGGTCATCCTCAAACGGTCGCGTTCCCCTCCTTGATGAGGAACCTTCAACTACGCGACTGACGCCATTATTTCCTTAAGCCAGTCAATGTCAAGAAAATTCCGCGATTTTGGTGAACGATTCCACCAATAGGGTATGGGGAAAACTTGTCGACGAGCCAACTGGGCAAACAACTAAGTGGAATCAACCATACCGGCCCCCTGCCTCCGAGGGGTGTAACGTGGGGCAGGCTTCCAGCGCTTCCAGCCGGCCATTGACCAGGTTCAACCGACCCGCGCAAAGGCCATCAACCCAGGGCCAAAGAAAAAAGCCCGGCAGGATGCCGCCGGGCGTGTTTTTGCTATTCAAAGGGTTGTGCTGCGAGACCGGGCTACCCCGCGTCGCCACCGTCAGGACCTTGCGGTTGTCCCGAAGCCGCATCCTCGGCCGCCGGGGGAACGATTTGATCCAGCGTGTCCTGAATCTGCTCGGCACCGTTTTGCAGCGCCACCTTCAATTGATCGGCCAGCGACAACTTCTCGCCCTCCTCGTCGACAGCCTGGTCGTCATTGTCCCGGTTGCGATTGCGGCGGGCTTCATCGTCCTCGTCCTCTTCTTCCTCTTCCTCGCGGCGAACCTCGGTGGTATTCATCAGCCGCTCGATGTCCGAGACCAGGGCATCGATCAACTCGGCTTCCTCCTGGCCGTCCTCGGTGTATTGTCGCAGCCCGCCGGTTTTGTCCCGCTGGGTGCCAACCAGCCCGATTCGTCCTGACCAGGCATAAGCCTTAAAGCGGCGACGCACCTGTTCGCGCTGGTAATCGGGCAGGACTTCTTCCACTTCGTCATTGCGATTACCGGGACCCCGTTGCTGGCCGCCGCCATCGGCACCCTGCCCCAGACCGGCATCGCGCCGTTCCCGTCCACGATTGGCACCGCCGCCCCCGGATCGGGCCTTGGCGCCATCCAAAAACAGAGCGGTCATCTGGATTTCATTAATCTTGTCATCGATGTATTGGGCGTCGTTTTTCGCTGCCATGGCTACCAGCTCGCCAATTTCGCGGGCGACCGGCAGGATTTCCGCAGCCTCGGGATCCGCGGAGAAATCGAGCTGGCCGTAAGCCTCCACCGCATCGGTTCGCATGATCATCTTGCGTTCTTCATCGGAAATTACGTCTCGCAATGCCTTTGCGTAGCGACCGTTTTCGCCGGCAACTCCCACGAGTCCGAGAATGCGGATGGCCCGTCGTTGCATCCAGTACAACAAGTCCCGCTCCAGTTCGGGCGGTGATGGTTCCAGCCCCAGCAGGTCCACCATGGTGTCGCTCACGCGGCGGGCTTCCGGCTGGCTAAAGGCATTGGGGCTTTTCGGCCCACGCACTGCGGCATGGCGTTCGATTCCAGCCAGCGCTGCGACTTTGACATAACCGGGCAAGGTATCCGATTTCACGGCATCGACCATGTAGGTCAGCGCGTCGTAGTTGGGAACTGGCAGTGTCCGAGACTCACGCACACCCTCCCGGTCATTTAAGCGGCCCAGCAACAGCATGGCGTTGACCCGCGCAGCTGGATGGTAGTTGCCTTCGATGATTTGTTTCATGGCCGGCGCAACCAGGTCGCGAACGCGTCCCCGCAAGTTGTTATTGCTGACATCGTTAACGTACAGCCGGAAAAACCGCTCGCGGAATTCGCCAAGGTCGCTTAGCGATTCCTCGTCCGTCTGTGCCATCCTGGGAATTACATAGCCGCGAAACCAAGCTTCGACTTCCGAGGTCGTAGCGTTGCTGGAACGGCCGCGCAAATAATCGGACACGTTGGACTGCGTTTCGCGAATCTTGCGCATCAGATTGCGTCGTTGTTCACCCAATTTGGCCATGGCCTGTCGGTCAGACCGATCGACCCCTTCGTCCGATGGCGTTTGGTAATCGGCGGCGATCTCCATGGATTCGTAGCCCTCGTCCTCGGCCGCCTGGCCCCGCAACTCGGGAGCAGCCATCAGCACAAGAGCCCCCACCAACGCTGCCATCCAGCTCGTTTTTCGATCGATTCTCATTGATTTTCACCTAAACATTCAGATTTTGAGAGTTTGCACATCAAAAGGCGTGGTGGGATGACAGCCCTTTGATAAACCCGCCCGTGGCAACGGAGCCCACGATGGACGCGCCGGTCTCGGGGTCCGCCGGTTTGGAAGCAGAGGAAGTAGATATCTACAAAGTACCACTGAGGGGCAGCGGCTGTCAATTTTCCGACGCAATCCGCCAAGGCAAAGTTCCCCGCCTTTTTGCGAGGATTACCGCCGCCCGAGGGGGGTAGGCCCGCTGCAAATCAATGGCGGCAGCCTCCAGGCGGCCCCGGTTACGACAGCTGTTCCGGTTATGCATTCGCCGCGGACAACCCGCACCTGGACACAACGCGGGGCAGGCGTCCAAAACCCACACGTGGGGCAGGCTTCCGTCGGCCAAAAACAACGCTCGCCCGCTGCTGCGACCTGCCACCAGCAGTCACCCATGCTGCCATTCGCGGCAACTGCGGCAACTGCTATTCGTCATTTGCCAGCCGATTCCTATCATCATCGATCATCGTCGCTAACACGGTGCCGGATTCCCCGATCCGCGCGAGAACCCCATCCAGGCAAGAAAGGCAAACGCATGTCCGAACTGTCGTTCTATCGCAGCCTGTTGTTGTTGCTGATCGCCGCGGGCCTGTGGCACGCCCTGACGGGGCCGCGTACGAATCCGCCAGTACCATCCATCACCCAAAACCGCCCTGCCCCGGGCAATCTGCAACCTTCGACAGCCGGGACCGCTGCCCGCGGCGCCTGCGACGAAATCGCACCGCTGTCCAGAACCAGCCGCCTTCCGCCGCGTGACGTCAATCAGGCTGGCTCCGAGGCGCCGATGGTCCGCGAAATCATGGAGATCCAAAGGCGACTCGGGGGCAGCCAGGTGGGACAGATCCTCGACGAATTCCAGTTGCCTGGCGGCGGGACGCGTGAGCGTTCGGGCCGTTATCACGAGATGGCTTTTCGCGACGCCCTGGGCCAGCTGCATGCCGGCCAGGCGTTGGCCAATCCCGCCATCGAACGGTTGTTGGCCTATTCCCGGCAACTGCAATCGCGTGACGAAAAACTGGCGGCCGCCTACCAGCGTCTGGCGGAAGGCTTGAGCGATCTGCGGGCGGCCAGAACCGGTCGCCAGCCAGCTGCCTCCCGCCAGCCACCATCCCTGAAATCATCGCTACTGAGATAAGGGTTTTGAGTGTTTTAACGGCAGCAGCCGGGCCACACCTCCCCCCGGGTCCCCGGAACCGCCGGGGGCGAGCCCCCGAATTCGGGCAGCGGTTTTTTTGCCGGAGGTTTGACAAGTATTTCAAGAGCGCGTCTATAATGAGTTCAGGTGTCAGGGCCTGCGGCGTCCCGGTCACCCAGGCCGGCGCAAGCTCGTCCCAACCACTCCACGGTTGCCGGTTTTTGCGTGCAAAAAACACCGCATCGTCTGACTTCCAGCTGGCCAGACGGACCCTCCGGCTGGGCCGCCTCCCGGCGGCCGCCGGTTAATGTATCTGGAGATTGCCATGGGCGACGAAATCAAGGGCTTTGCAAAAATACTCATCGATCGGGGTGTGATTACCCGCGATATGTTCGTGGATGCCGAACAGACCGCCAAAACCACGGCCAGCGAAGTATCCGACACGCTGGTCAAACTTGGCTATGCCACCGACATCGAGGTGATGACGGCGGTAGCCCAGGAACACCAGCTGGACTTCATCGATCTGAACGCCTCCG
>CAMYKF010000282.1 GCA_947258905.1 uncultured Pirellulaceae bacterium
TCGGACGCGGCTGGCACCAGGAAAAATGGAGCCAGCGACCCCAGCCCAACGTCGAGGGCTATCCGGTCCACGATAAAATCAGTGCCGTCTCACCCAACCATCCGGTGTTGCTGACCCATGCCAGCGGTCACATGTGTTTCGCCAACGACTATGCCATGCTTATGTCGGAGATTGACGCAAACACCAAACCGCCTTCGGGTGGCGAAATCCTGCACGCCGAAGATGGACGGCCCATTGGAATCTTCCGGGAAACAGCCCAGGGACTCATCCGCCGTGCCCGATCACGCGACGAATCCGAAATGACCCCCGCAGATCGACAACGACTGGCCTTGCGAGCCGTGGAACTGGCGACTCAGGAGTGCCTGGAAAACGGTATCACCAGTTTTCAGGATGCCGGCTCATCGTTTTCGACCATCGACCGCCTGACCAAACTGGCTGACGAGGGCAAGTTGCAGGTCCGCTTGTGGGTCATGGTTCGCGATCACCTGTCGCTGATGGAGGAGAACCTGCCCCGCGTGCAGAAAATCCGCCACGGCGACAATTTCCTGACGGTCAACGCGATCAAGTTATCACTCGATGGAGCACTCGGCGCGCACGGCGCGTGGCTGTTAATGCCCTATACCGATTTGCCGAGCAGCGAGGGTTTGAACACGGCGCCGATCGAAACGGCCGAAGAATTAGCCAAACTGGCCGTGAAAAATGGCTACCAGTATTGCATCCACGCCATTGGTGACAGGGCCAACCGCGAAGTGCTGGATATTTTTGAAAAGACGTTTAACGACAATCCCTCGATTCAATCACGCCGCTGGCGAATCGAACATGCGCAACACCTGCACCCGGATGACATCCCGCGTTTTGGACAGCTCGGAGTGATCGCGTCGATGCAGGGAATTCACTGCACGTCCGATGCCGTGTACGTGTTGCAGCGATTGGGACCGCGACGCAGTGAGGAAGGCGCCTATGTGTGGCAGAAACTGCTGCAATCCGGGGCCGTGGTGACCAACGGAACGGACGCCCCGGTAGAAGACATCGACCCGATCGCCAGTTTCTATGCAACCGTGACACGCAAACTCAAGGACGGGACCGCGTTCTATCCCGATCAGTGCTTGTCGCGTGAGGAAGCACTCAAGTCCTACACGCTGAGCTGCGCTTATGCTGCGTTCGAGGAAGATATCAAGGGCTCGCTCACGCCAGGCAAACTTGCCGACATCGTCGTGCTCTCCCACGACATCATGACTTGTCCCGAAGAGGAGATTCAGGACGCGCGTGTCGACTACACCATCGTCGGCGGCAAGATAGCCTGGGACCGCGCAAAAGCCGAGTCCGATAATTAGTCGCCTCGTAGGACGGGACCATTGTCCGGACCATTGTCCCGTTACTCTCTTCTCCCTCGGGGAGAATCCCGGCGCGCCGGGAGAAGGGCGGATGAGGGCCAACACCAGAAATGAGCTTTCCGGCAAGCGACATGACCTTTCCGGCAAGGGGCTCGGACGGAGCCTCGCCCCCCCAACCTACGCCACGCGTCCCAACCTTGGTTCCCTTCGGCTATTTGCCACCCCGCGACAACGCTGGTAAATACGCCAAAACGGCACCAGGTAAATCACGTCGGCCAACAATACGACCGGAATCATCACCAGCGGCAACTGACCGCTGATCAAACAATTGGCCGCCAGCACCGAGCCGAGAAATTTGCTCCAGAATCCCAGCAACAGCACATTGCGGTTTTCCACCGGATTCTTGGCCACCATCCAATACCCGACGCCAAACAGCGCCACCATCATTCCCACCAGCTGGATCGGCAGAGTCAACTCCGGCTTCTCCAGTCCCAGAAACTTGTACCCCTCGTGGTACAGCGTAATCATGGCCAGCCCGGCCAGGACGTTGTAGCCAGCGACAAATCGCAACAAAAGGTACATCCACGGATCCAGCGGCCGGGAATCGGACTGAGGGTGAATTCGCAAATGACTGGTATCGGACATGCCTGCTCCTTGACAATGTTTGGCAGCAATAGGTAGCAAATCGGGCCCGGCCCCACAACGCCGGAAAAGAGCAAAGACCTTCTCCCCGGGTGTACTCGAGTGCTCCATAAAAACCGGCATCTGCGCCTTTCCCGGAGTTTTTGCGAATGGGTAGCGAGAGCGAAGGCGCTAGCCTCGGGTACCTGGAATTCCGACCATTTGGCTTGTTCACCCGACGCACGATAACCGTGCACGAAATACCAGATTGGGTCGATTCAGGAACAAAGGAAGCTCCGCCGTTCGGTCATGATCAACGAACCGTCTCATTCCGGGAAACTGGTGGGTTTAGACGTAGCTCGAGCTTCCAGGAATGGACGGAGCCACATGAAAAAAATGAACTGGTTCACCGCAAATCTGCAAAGACTTCAGCTGCCATTGACGCGAAGCGACCTGGACTGCTTTTTCGTTTCAGATGGCAGTTCACCGAACAGGCGTTGGTAGTGCCGCGCAAATCGGCTGGGGGTCGAAAAGCCGAACAAGGTCATCGCTTCCAGGACGGACGCATCGGTGGTTTTGAGCAGGCGACGTGCCGCGTGCAGTTTCTCCGTCAGGAAATACTGATAAGGACTGATCCCAAGATTGCTCTGGAAGGCGTAGTTCAACACGCGGCGGGACACACCGAGCTCGTGTGCGATGTCGTCAGCAGTCAGCGTTGACTCAAGTTTTGGCAACATCACGCCCCTGGCTTGCTCGACAAGATCGGCGCGCCGGGTATGACGGGGTAATTCCCCAAGGCCAGCAGCCAGCCCCACGTCAACCAGCCGTTGCAACCCGTGAAGGATGAAATCGTAACAATCGGCAATCAAGTCCGGTCGTGTGATCAGACCGCCAGCATTTCCCAGTATCTGAAACCATGATTCCATTTCTGTGAGGAATTGGCCCGTTTGCGGCTCGACCAGAGGCAGCAGGGCTTGCTCCAGGCGGACGGTCCTGGCGAAGAACTTCGGCGGGAGGAGTTCGGTCCTTTCAATCAAAGCTTCGGAAATGGTGAACTCGTAAGTCTCCCAGCCGGCGGGAAAGCGGGCACGGTAGCTGCGTTCCGGGCGGAGGATGGCCATCAACGAATGCGGAAGATCGATCCCGCAAACGATCGCGGGAAGCTTGGTGCGGCAAATTGCCAAAACGACGTGGCCCGGCGGCAACTCAAATACGTCATACATCACTTGCTTGTAATGATGATGGGCGACAAGCAGCTCGGGAAAGGAGAGGTGATCGAATCCGATCCGGTTGGGCCCGCAAGAGAGTTGCGTCACTTCTGCATCCCAGCCGAGCTGGTTCATCCATTCCCGGAATAGATCGACATCGTTGAACGATTTTGGCATGTACTGGACATGCATGACCGGATCACCCCTGGAGTTTAACACCGCCTGTTCCGAAATCGACTCGAAACGAACAATCTTCCCCCTATCGTAGGTGAGTACATTTGCCCATGCAAATGACCCGAGTGCGGCTAACCCGGGGCCAACTGGTTGACGATGCCGCCGATCTACCCGACGACGGAGTACCCCAACGTGGGACCGTTCATGGCTCCCGAGCAAAAGATCTTCAAGGGAACCGTCCTGTGCGGAATCGGCGTCGCCGACCCATCCCACATCGACGACCTGACCAAGCCACGATCAGCTACCAACGAGCTCGCGGTCGAGGTGCTGCGGCGGATGTTGGACCCGCATGGTTGGAAGGTGGAGACAATTTATTTCGACAGCAGGTACACCTATCACATCGACTGCCTCGTCGCCCTGCTCGAGGAAGGGCTGATGGCCTATCCGAAGGGCTCTCTGTGGACGGAGCTTCCCGAGGAATTCAAGGACTGGGAGGTGATCGACGTCTCCATGGAAGACCACAAGCTAGGCGCAGAAAACAGCGTGGTGCTTTCAGACAAGAGGTTGGTGATCGCGGAAGGGACAGAAGGCTTCAAGAAACAGCTCGAGGACCGCGGCTGGCGGTTGGTCGAAGTGCCGTACTCCACGATTTGGAGCACCTTCGGCAGCGGGCCCCTCTGCTCCACCTTCGCCTTTTGGCGAGAGAGTTGACGTTTTTCAACCTCAC
>CAMYKF010000283.1 GCA_947258905.1 uncultured Pirellulaceae bacterium
CATTGACCCTCAAGTGAACTGCCAGTACCAGCGGAACCCCGGCCTTGTCAAACCCTCCTGTTGAACAGCCAGCCGGCCAGCCTCCGGCCCGAAAAGACGGCTGGTGGTATCGGTCCCTGCTGCCGTTCCGCAAGGCAGTGGTGCGTGGACTGGCCATCGTCATGCCGCCGCTGCTGACGATTGTGTTGTTCCTGTGGGCCTGGAATATCATCGATTCCTATGTGCTGGCCCCGGTGGAAGCGACGGTGCGGCACTTGATCGTATGGACAGTCGCCGACATTCGCGAGGACCGCGAGGTGATGGCCGAAAGCAATGCGTCGCTAGGTGAGGATTCGGCTCTGGATCTGGCGGCCGACCCGCCAACGTATCAGGCCGAGGATGGAACCCAACTGGTCAGGATCAACCAGCAGTGGATACCTTTGGTCGTCTATAATCTTGTGCAGTCCAACCCGGGCACGACGCGGGCCGACACGGCCAGCGCTTTCTATCATCGCTATGTACAGCTGGAATTTCTGCCCCGGCACCTGGTGATCCCCGCCTTCCTCAGCGTGTTCGTGCTGGCCCTGTATCTGCTGGGGCGTTTCTTCGCCCTGGGTGTCGGCCGCATGCTCTGGCACTACATCGAATCGATCATCGCCAGACTGCCGATCATCAGTAACGTCTATTCCTCGGTCAAACAGGTCACCGATTTTGCCTTTAGCGATACTGAAATTCAGTTCACTCGCGTGGTGGCGGTGGAGTATCCGCGCAAGGGACTGTGGACGATCGGATTTGTGACCGGTGAAAGCATGCTGGATATTCGTACGGCTGCCAACGAGCCGATCGTCAGTGTGCTGATGCCGACATCGCCCATGCCAGCAACGGGCTTTGTGATTTCCATACCCAAAAGCCAGACGATTGACCTCAATATTACCATGGACCAGGCCATCCAGTGGTGCGTTTCCTGCGGCGTCGTCGTGCCGCCCCATCAGCAGGTCAAAACGATTACCGGACATACCAGTACGTCGGCTCCGGTGCAGCTGCCGCCGATTTCCGAAAAGTCTGACCATTCCGACGGCGATGTGGCAGACAGGCAGTCCGACCCTTTGCCTGGTGAATCATCATTACCACCGGTCACCGACGATACCGAAAGCCATTGATCGCTCGGCGATCAGGCCGGGTGCTGGCACGAAATCGCTGGCGCGGCGCGCGGATTTGGAGTTTTTTGGTCGATCCCGGCCCAATCGTTGGATTCGCTATACCTTGCCATCCGATGATTTGAGATGAACAGGTTTCCTGAGACGACTGCGCTGTTGCCGGAGTTTGATTGAAGCTTGCGCACCATTCGTACGCGGAAACCGACCTGCCATTTTTATTTCATCTCCCGTGCTCCAACGCACGCCCAACGATCAGGCCAGTGCTATGAAAATCCACACTTCCCGATTCGGAAACGTTGACATTCAGCCCGATGACATCCTGTTCTTTCGCGGCGGACTGCTGGGTTTCGAAGAGTGTCAGCACTGGGTGATTCTGGCCGACGCGGCCAATCCTTCGGTGGCCTGGTTGCAGAGCATGCAATCGGCCGACATTGCACTGCCAGTCGTTTCTCCACGACGATTTGTGCCTGAATACCAGGTTCGGCTGGACCCCATTGACATTGAGTCGTTGCATTTGGGTTCGGTCAATCAGGCTTATGTGCTGTCCATCGTCAGCCGCGACAATGATGTGCTGACGTTGAATCTGCGGGCTCCGATCATCATCAATCTTGATCGCCGCCTGGGTTGTCAGGTCATCACGACCGACCAGCAACCGATTCAGTACGAATTGACGGCATTGCCATTGCCGTTGCGACGCATTGCCTGAGCGCGACGTCAACCCAATCGCGACAACACCGGCCACCCACGCATGGCGTACAGATGCAGTAGCCGTTGCGCTCCGGGTAATCAGCACGCCAGGCAGTCTGCGCCGGTGCGGCCCGAGTACTCAAAGGTGACAGTTTCGTCACAAGTCTAAAACGGCGTGATTGTGCGGCCAGACTCGGCGTTTCCAGCCGATAACGGTCAACAGGTTCGATTGCGCCGATCGTTTGCCGGCGGAAATCAGGGTGTGCGTGGAGTCCCACCCTCGCAATCGGTCCATCGCAGGGACGCTTATCTGGTCAGAGCCGTTACGCTGTTGTCATTCCTGGCAGAGCGTTACGGCCGTTCGTTAATCATTGTTAAAACTAGCCCTGCCAATTGGAGTTTGACATGTTGGTCCTCTCAAGACATCGCGATGAATGCATCATGATCGGCGATGACGTGATGATCACGGTCGTCGATATTCGGGGCGACAAGGTGCGGCTGGGCATCGACGCGCCCAAGAACATTCCTGTTCATCGCCAGGAAGTCTACGATGCGATCAAACGGGAAAACAAAAAGGCCAGCGAACTGGGCCCCTCGGAAACACGCGACATCGGCAAGTAAGCGGTGCCCGTTAGCCGTCGACCGCCGCTGACGACTGCGATTCTTCCAGAACTCTTTTAACCGTGCGGACCAGCAGTTCCACGCGAATCGGCTTGGTCAGATAGGCATCCACGCCCAGGATCTCTGCGTAATGGCGATGCCGGCTACCGTCGTTGCCGGTCACCATAATGGCCGGAATGTACTGGTCGATTTCCCGCATGCCTTCCAGCACCAGTAATCCGCTGCGTTTGGGCATCATCAAATCCAGGATCACCAGTTGCGGCTTGAAGAACTCGATGCAGGCCAGTCCCTGATTGCCATCGGGCGCCGATGCAATCTCGTAGCCCAGCGGCTTCAGCGCCTCGGTCATGGTGCGGATGATTGCCGGATCATCGTCAACGATCAAAATCTTGTGGGATGTGTCAGCGACCATGTGTGTTTTTCGTCAAATGGCAGGAAAAGAGTATTCGCGATTAATTGGAAGAGGTTCCCGGGGAGTGATATTTTCCATTCTACCAGCCCCAACCGGCCCTGCCAGGGTGCAGTTTCGGGCATTTTCCCCGCGTGGCGTTTCCCTGCCTGGTGGATCCTGACAACCATAACGGCTACGCGGCTCGCGGCGGGCTCCTGCAGCCGACCGGCGAGATGCGTCGATAATTAAATCAACCGGATGTCGACAGATGGTGTTTTGGCAGGAAAGCGATATGTGGCGGGCAATATTTCTGGCGTCGGGAATCTTTTTGATCCTGTTTGGTAGTCAACTGTTTTTCGTGGATCAGCTGGAAGTCAAGCGGCTCCGAAAAACGGCTCCGGCTACCAATCAGGCGGTCACAGGTCCGTTTCAACAAGCTTCGTACCAGGTGAATCCGCAACAACCGCAAACCGTGCTGGTCACACCGGGTGACTGGGCGCCGTGGAGCCTGGTGGCGGTGGGTGCCATCGTCGTCATCTACACGTTCACCATTCCGGCCCGCCGCAGCAGGACTGCCGAGTAGCGCCCCTGGCGTGATTCCTCAAGGAAACTACGCGAAATGGCAACGGCAATGGCATTTGCGATTCCGATTTGAGTTCATACGATGGTAGTTGGAGCGGGGGGCTTGTGAGGCCTCGCCACATCCCTCTATTCGCAAATCCCGCCGCCCTCGCTATATCAAGACCCAACCAATCCGCCAGGGATGGACAACGAGCTTTCCACAAAACGCAGCCGCAGGCGTTCCTCGCGCAGGAGGCGGGAAGGGCGCGAATCCGGTCTTCCCGCATCCAGTCGTGACAAGCAGCGCGGCACGAGGCGGTCTGGCGAGGCGCGCAACCCGGCGTTGTCCACGTTTTTCCTGTGGGCCGGGCGATTGATCGTCACCTTGATGGTGCTGATCTCCCCCTGGTGGTACGCGTCGGTCAGCCAGCAGGCCCGACTGGTACTGACAGGACTGGCTGTGTCCGGGCTGATCATGTGGTGGTTCTCGATGGCCTTCGGTAACCGCACGCGCCAGATCTTTCCCTACCTGGCGTTTCCAGTGATCCTGGGAGTGATCCTGGTAGGCGGCCAGATGATTCCGCTAAACGAAACGGTGGGCAAAATCCTGGCCCCGCATCAAGCCGAATTGTATGCCACGTATGCCTCGCCAGCCGATGGCGAGTT
>CAMYKF010000284.1 GCA_947258905.1 uncultured Pirellulaceae bacterium
CTCCCCGCCATCCCGTCAGGTCGGGATTGGCGACCCTCCCGGCGGGAGGGTCACGAGAATTTGGCCCTAAATTCCCCGAAGAGCCCAAATAGGAAGAGTTGTGGTCAAAGAACAGCGGCTTGTGCGCCGACGCGGCTTGCTGCTAGAGCTCCTTGCACTTCTTATTCTTTTCTTCCCCTTCCTTTTTCTTGTCCTGCTGCGAATCCTGCTCTTCATCCGTGGCTGTGCTGGTTTCCTCCAGACTTTTCGCCCGATCCCCGGCAACCGGATTGGCCTCGCGAATCAGGGGAGTTGCCGATTCATCTTCCTGAAACGAGTTCCAGGTTTCGGATAAGGGTGCAAAGTGGTCCCGGGCCTGCAAGTTCGTGCTTGACCATGCGATCAAAATGGCGGCGACAATGGCAGTTTGGGTCCGCGTCATCTAATTCACCACACATCTACAATAGAGGATGCAAAAATCAGCAAGATATCTCTCCGTCCTTCTTCAACTCGTCCTTAAAATTGGGTCAAATCAAATATTTGAGTGTTGGCAGGTCGATTTGTCCTGAACTGCCTGGAGTGCCCGGGTATCAGTGATTGCCGTCGTTAGATTGACAGCAGTTCTTTTTCTGCACCACAGATGACCGCAAGGACTTTGCAGCGGGGCAGAAGAAAACAGCAGTGCCTATGGCGCCAAACGTTGGCGTGTCCAGCTCTCCTGGTCATCGGACCATAGATATTCGATGCGGTCGTGCAGCCGGCTGCCGCCGCCTTGCCAAAACTCAATGCGACATGGGCGTACGCGAAATCCACCCCAGGCAGTCGGCATGGGGATTGCGCCGGAAGCGAAACGGGCCTTCATTTCGGCCAGCTTGTTTTGCAGCACACTGCGTGTCGGGACGACCGAGCTTTGACGGGAAACCCAGGCGGCCAACTGACTGCCACGTGGCCGCAATGCAAAGTACTTCAGTGATTCGCCTGAACTTACCCTTTCCGCCTGACCGCTGACTTCGACTTGACGTTCCAGGCCATACCACGGGAACAGCAACGAAACCTGAGCGTTACCGTCAATGTGATTGGCTTTGCGGCTTTCGTAGTTGGTAAAGAAAACAAAGCCCGAATGGTCGAAGTATTTCAGCAAAACGGTTCGCTGTGCCGGCTGGCCACGTGAGTCAACCGTGGAGAGCACCATTGCATTGGGTTCCACGATACTGCTATCCATGGCCTCGCTGAACCACGCCTCAAACTGCTTCATGGCGCAGGGATCAAGCGAGTCGATTTCGATCGACGGGCGCGAGTATTCTTTTCGAACATTTCCCAGATCCATGGTCGGCCTTGAATAACGGAATTCCGCGTTCAACGAATGGACGAATCATCCCATTGCGTTCGCGTTTGCTCCGATGGGTCAAACGTGATAGTTCAGGCTTTCGTCAAGATACGGATCCTTGATCGGTACCAGCGCGGCTTTGCCCAACGAATTCCCCACAACAAGAATCACCACTCCGATTGTACCGAGAATGATCAACAATGGTGTGATGCTACCGAATGGAGTTTCCGGAGACACGGTAGGCATGATCAGCAAATACATATCGAGAATTCGCCCAATTAACACGATCACGGCAATCTTGACCAGGAAGCTGCCGTCTCTTTTGCCCGCTCTTGGCAGAAGTGCCAGGAACGGAATCACCCAGTTCAAGGCAACGTTCAGGTAGAACAGCGGCAACCACAGATTGCGGGTCCGCACGACAAAGTGCTCGGTTTCCTCGGGGATATTGGCGTACCAAATCAGCATGTATTGGCAGAACCATATGTAGGCCCAGAACGTGGTGAAAGCCAGCAACATCTTTCCAAGGTCATGAAGATGTTCCTCGGAAATGACACCCCGCAGGACGCCTCGATTTCTTAACCAGACCGCCACAACGATCGTCAGGGCAATGCCGCCGGTAAACAGGCCGGCAAAGTTGTACACGCCATACATGGTGCTGAACCACAGCGGCTCCAGCGACATTAGCCAGTCCACGCTGGCCAGCCAGTACGACAAGGCGAACAGGATGACGAACATCGCCGACAAGACCACATTCCAGCGGGTGTGCGACAGTTTTCCATCCACATCCTGCCGACGCGAATTCATACGCAACGCCCAGGAAAAAACGATCCAGATCACAGCATAGATCGCTGCCCGGATCAACCAGTTGGTGTGGTTGAGCCAAAACCCCTTGAATCCCGTGAAGGCATGTTCTCCTTCGGCAATGGACGTCCAGGGATAGAGCGAGGGGCGCAATATCAGGACGGCGGCGATGCCAATCAGTCCGGGAATCAGCAATCCGCACAAGGCCTCGCTAATTCGTCGCAGCGCCACACTCCATCCGGCTACGGTCAGATACTGCAAGGCGATCATGAGAGTACCGGCCAGGGCCAGACTCACCATCAAAAAGCTGACCATCAGGATACTGGCCCACATGGTCTGCGCATAAAACGACGCAGAGTCGGATGGGCTCAGTAGTTCAAGAAGCACGCTGGCCACAATCGTAATCGCTCCGATCAGGACCAATACGAAGGCGCTTCGACGGAGTGATGGCGCGAGCTGATATCCGGTCAAACGATCCATTAGCGCAGGCGAGTCAGTAATCGCCCGGGCTGATTGAACACCGTGCGAGGACAATGATTTTGGCGCGTTTAGGCTCATGTCGGGACTCGTAACTTGTCAATATTTGATTTTGTTCTAGTTGTTCTCATCGGGCGAGTTGTCGTCGCTGCCCGGATTTTCCGGTGTTTCGACCGCGACTGTTTCCCCGGGGGCCGCCTCGCTAGCCTGCGACTTCAGGTAGTCCAGCAGTGATTGAATTTCTTCATCGGTCAGATCCTTGATCAGCCCCTCCGGCATCGCAGATTTTTCCAGGGTGCGACGGTCCTCAATATCGTCGACCGGCAGAACTATCTCATTGCCATCGGTATTGCGAATAATGATCTGTTCATCGGTTTCGCTGGTAACGAATCCGGAATGCGTCCTGCCATCAATCGTCAGGAAGACCTGAGCCAGATACCCTTCCGCAATGGTTTTGCTGGGGTGCTCGATGGCTATTCGCAATTGTTCGCGTGTATAAGCCAGGGCGATGTTTCCCAGGAACGGTCCGACCGGTTTCACGTCAGGCGATACGGTATGGCATTTGTTGCAATTTAGCTTCTCGAAAAGTTGTCTTCCGGTCTCGATGGAATCACGCGTCAGCTGTTCGGCTTCAGCCTTGCGTACGGCAGCATCCTGCAGGCCGCGGACATACAAGATTGCTTTCCAGCGGTCGTCCTCCGAGATTTGAGACGCGTATCCGGGCATGTTTTTTTGCCCAAATGTCAGGACATGGAACATCTGACCATCACTCATCTTCAGACCGGATTCCGCACTGAGCGCTGGTGGTGGCGGAAAACCGCGTTTGGCGACGGGGCCATCGCCGTTGCCAACGGCACCGTGACAAGGCAGGCAAAAAGTCGAAAAGATCTGGTGACCACGGCTTTTGGCTGCCAGCACAAGTTCCGACTCCATCGATTCATCTGCCCAGGGACTGGTGAGTTCTTCGCCGGCCCGCAAGGCGTCCGCCTCGGTCGGTTCGAAATCAAAAAAAGTTGCGCCTCGTGCCACCGTGCCCGGCACAGGCAATTGCATCGTTTTGCCGTCCACAAACACGGGGTTTGCCGAGAATGAGTCGTAAGGAACGGAATACACCATTTCAGGTGTGAATACGAAGTTCGGTTGCGAAACATCGCGACGCAAAACCCAGGCCAGCAGGACCAGAAAGGCGATGAAAACGATCAGCAAACTATTTAAACCGGTCCTCGACATTAGTCCGACTCCTCACTGCGTTCTTCGACGTGCGTGGCATTAAAGTGCCGGCACAATCGCGTGACTTCTTCGACATCAAATGTGGCGTCTTGCTCCTCCAGAAAAATTGCAAACCGGTCATCGGTGACACCGGGATACGCCAGCTTTGCCTGCTTGCCAGGGTAAAGTCGGCTGGCAATCAGAAAAGCGATTACGGTTCCGATGCCGGCAAACAGCACCATGACTTCAAACGTGATAGGTATGAAGGCGGGCCATGAATTCCAGGGCTTGCCGCCCACGTTGATGGGCCAGCTAACGGCTGTCGTCCAGAATTCGAACCAGACCTTGAGACCCGCTCCCAGCAACCCCAGGAAAAAGCAGACGATCGGCAAGCGTGAGGGCTTGAATCCCGCGGCGCGATCCAGACCATGCACGGCGTAGGGCGCAAAAATATCAATGATCTTCAGGCCGCGCTCCCGGGAGGCCTGAGCCATTCCCAGAATATCCTCTTCGTTTTCGAAGATGCCTACAAACACACGACGACTCATATCTCACACTCCCGCAAGTTCGGGTTCGACTTCTTCTTCATCTGCCTCGGGGTGCTCCGCGAACGCAGGGCGCTCGGCCCGGGGTTTTCCAGTGGACAGAATTCCCTTGACCTCGGACACGGCAATGACCGGCAGGAAACGACAGAACAACAGGAACAATGTCAGGAACAGGCCAAACGACCCGATCAATGTCAGGATTTCAATAATCGAGGGCGTGTAATCGGCCCAGCTGGATGGCAGGAAATCGCGATGCAGCGATGTGACAATGATTACGAACCGCTCGAACCACATGCCGATGTTGACCACGATGGATAACAGAAATACCAGCACCAGATTGGTGCGGATTTTTTTGAACCACAGCAGCTGCGGTGAAATCACGTTGCAGGTGACCATCGTCCAGTAGGCCCACGCAAACGGTCCGGCCGCACGGTTAAAGAAAACGAATTGCTCATAACCGTTTCCTGAATAGGCTGCCGTAAAGAACTCTGTCAAATAGGCCAGACCCACAATACTGCCGGTGACGATAATGATCTTGCACATCGCGTCAACGTGCCGCACGGTAAAGTAGTCCTCCAGATGCATCACCTTGCGGGCGATCAGCATCAAGGTCAGGACCATGGCAAATCCGGAGAAGATGGCACCGGCTACAAAGTACGGTGGAAAAATCGTGGTGTGCCAACCGGGAATAATCGCGGTTGCAAAGTCCATACTTACAATCGTGTGAACCGACAGCACCAGAGGCGTTGCCAATCCGGCCAGCAGCAGGTAAACGACCTCGAACCGACTCCACGTGCGAGAAGAACCGTCCCAGCCAAAGCTGAAAAAGCCCATGATCTTTTTGCGTAGACCTGTTGCGCGGTCGCGGATGGTCGCCAGGTCAGGCATCAAACCGAGATACCAGAACAAGAACGAAATCGTGAAGTAGGTTGATATCGCAAAAAAGTCCCAGGCCAACGGTGAACGGAAGTTAACCCACAGGGGACCGCGAAAGTTGGGATACGGCAGGATCCAGTAGAACAACCAGGGCCGCCCCATGTGAATCAACGGAAATATTCCCGCACACATGACTGCGAACAGTGTCATGGCCTCGGCAGCGCGATTCACGGACGTTCGCCATTTCTGCCGAAACAGAAACAAAATGGCTGAAATCAATGTCCCGGCATGCCCAATACCGATCCAGAAAACGAAGTTGGTAATATCAAAGGCCCAGCCGACGGTGCGGTTCAATCCCCATGTGCCGATTCCCACTCTCATTTGATAGATAACGGCTACGGTCCCGACGATCAGCATGGTGAGCGAAGCCAGAAATGCCGCCCACCATAAACCGGTTGGTTTGCGCTCAATGATCTCGCAAATGTCATTGGAGACATCGACTGGTTTTTTGTTGCCCAAAATCAGTGGCTGTCGCAGGCCTGCTTGAACTTCAGCCATGATGTTCATCTCCCTCACTGGCGGCAACATCCACCGAATTACGGACTTTGGTCAGATAGTGAACTGAAGGTTCCACATCAAGTTCCTCCAGCACCCGGAAGGCCCGCGGATTGTCACGCATCAATCGCGACACAGGACTCTCCGGATGGTTAATATCTCCAAAGACGATCGCGTCAGCGGGGCAGGACTGCTGACAGGCGGTTTGAACCGCGTCGGCGGCCACAGGAATTCCCTGGACTCGGGCTTCGATTTTGGCATTCTGAATTCGCTGAACGCAAAACGAACACTTTTCCATAATGCCGCGGGACCGCACCGTGACTTCCGGATTCAAAGCCATGTTTTCCAGCCCGTCCGGCCGGTCGTAGTAGAACCAGTTGAACCGTCGAACCTTGTACGCGCAGTTGTTGGCACAATATCGCGTTCCCACACAACGGTTGTAGACTTGCGCGTTCAACCCTTCGCTGGTTTGAATGGTGGCCAGCACCGGACAGACGTTTTCACAAGATGCGTTGTCACAGTGCTGACACATCATGGGCTGATGAACCACTTCGACATCATCACCTTCGCCCGAGAAGTAACGATCGATACGCATCCAGTGCATGTCGCGACGCCGACGGACTTCATCCTTGCCCACGACGGAAATATTGTTCTCAGCCTGACAGGCGACCACGCAGGCGGAACAGCCGGTGCACTTCGTCAAATCAATAGCCATCGCCCACTGGCGACCGTCTGTGGGATGGTCGGGCGGGTACAGCTTATCAGGGCCGAATTCATGATGTTCAATGTGTCCCGAATGAGGATCCTTTTGGAAAGCTGCGAAGCTGGTCTCTTGAACGATCGGCCGTCGCTCGGCACCGGGAGGTGCCAGGTTTTTGGGTACGGTAATTCGGTGCCAGGTTTGCGTCGAAGCAAGCTCGTGTTTCTCTCCGGTGGGTTGCACCGACAAACCCGGCCGCCAATTGCGCAATACATTGTTCTCCAAATTCATCAGCGGAGCGATGTTCTGGCCAACGCGGCCTTCCGCATTCACGGTGGGACGACTCTCGATCCAGCTCGGGCCGATGCCGGCAAATCTTTCCGTCGCCACGCCACCGTAGCCGAAGGCGACTGCGACAACCTGATCGTGAACACCCGGCAAAACGTAAACTGGCAATTCAAGGGAAGGTGACGAGTCGTCCAGGCTCAAACGCACGACATCGCCTTCCTCGACTCCAAGCAGTTTGGCCGTTGCCACCGACAAGCAGGCGTAGTTGTCCCAAGTCACCTTGCTGACCGGATCCGGCATTTCCTGCAACCACGGATTGCAGGCGTGCGTGCCATTCTGCAATCCGACCTTGGCATAGGCCACCAGTGAAAATTCGTTTCCGCCAGTTACGACAGTAACTGGTTCGACAGCCTCCAGCGCAAACGAATCCGCGCCCTCACCTGAATCGGTTCCGACGTCGACGAATCCGTCGTGCAGGGCGGTATGGAAAAACTTCGGGAACGATTCCCGGGATTCCGCTTGTGGATAGACGGTGGATTCCCAAAACCGCTGAATCAGATCCCGTGAACCTGCTGTCTCTCCCGTCCACTGACCAAGTGACTCCATCAGCGGTCGCGTATCAAACAACGTCTGAATGACTGGTTGTCCAAGGGAATACAGTCCCGGCCGAATTTCGTAGTCGTTCCAGCCTTCAAGGAAATGGGGGATCGGGCAGACGAAATCAGCATACTCCGTGGTTTCGTCCGGTCGGGTTGAAAACTGAACGACCACGTCCACGTTGTCGAGCGCTTCGACAAATCCCAGGCTGGCCGGCAACTCAAACAGGGGATTGGTGGCATGCACCAATAGGGCGCCAACGGCTCCGCTTTTCATGTCAGCGACCAGTGCAGCCAGCTCGCCGTCATTACCCTGTCGAATACCGGAAGGCTGCGAAATATTCAGCGTCGAGCCGTAGTTGCCCAGTGAATGATTAATAAAATTGCAGAGCTTCTGGACTTTCAGGTCGTTTTCACCGGAGATGACAAGGCTGTGTCCTTTGGCGTGTACCAGACGATCAGCCAGTTCCTCAATCGTTTGCTGCGGGATACTGGATTCAGCCAGAGTCTCCACATCCACGGACTGGTTGGTTAACTCGGCGACTTTGACGGCCAGACGGGTCAGCTCCAGGCCAAACTCACCAGGAGCCAGAGCCATGCGCAGATCAGCGTTGGCGCCGGTCAGACTCGTACACGATTCGAATTGGGCGTGGAACGACATAAACGGCTCGTCCCTGTCCAGTTGCCGTCCGGCGGTTCGCTGCGTTGTAAACTGGACGGGACTGATCCACGTACCCAGAAAATCCGCACCGAAGCTGACAATCACTTCGGCCTTGTCAAAATAAAACTGTGGCACGGCGCGCACGCCATGCGTTGCCTGGTGAGCGTCGGCGATCGTCGAACTGGACAACGAATCGAAGTTGACACGGCGTCCGTCCTGGTAGCTGCCCAGGAATCCGTCGATGACCTGGTTCAGCGTTGGACTGGCGACTGAGCCGGTCAACAAACAAATCGCCTTGCCGCTTTCATCAATGTTCTTCAGTCTGGCGACGATGGCCTGGTCCGCCTCATCCCAGGTTGTTGCGTTCCCGTCCTGTTGTGGTGCGTCAAATCGCAGCTGGTCGTAGAGGCCCAGCAACGAAGCCTGGCCCATGGCACACAGACCGCCAGCCGAGGTTGGATGCTCGGGCAAGCCTTCCAGCTTGGTGGGCCGTCCGTCCCGACAAGTGGCCAGCATCCCGCAACCCGCCGTGCAAGCACCGCATACTGTGGCGTAGTGCATGGGTCGGCCGGCAGTCACACCGGCTGGCTGGATCGGCAAGGGGATGGCTTTGATTTCCGGAGTTTGTTGACACCCCGATACCGTGAGTCCGGCGACGCCAAATCCCACAGCCTTGAGAAAGGACCGGCGACGGACGTAAGCCGGCGTGGGTTCCCGCCACGCATCGAGGTCGTTGCCAGAGACTCCGTCAGCAGAGTCGACTTCTTCACCCGGGCTGCGCCAGTATTGTTTTGTTTTACTATCGGGCATGACTCGCTCCGCCGGGAAAGCTCTTCAAAGCTTGTTGTTTGAATGACAACTCAAATCCCATTTGTTTAATCTCAACGGTTACTAGTAGTGACAGGTCGTACAGTCAGTGGAGGCATTCACCGGTTTGCCTTTGACGCCAATTCGATTCGACTCCCGGTGGCAATTAACACACCAGCCCATTGACAGGTTTTCGACCTGTCGCATGCGTTCCATCGTTTCAACATTGCCATGACAAGTCTGGCAGTCGATATCTGCCGCAAGATGAGCGCGATGATCGAAATAAACGTAATCCGGGAGATTGTGAACCTTGACCCATTCGATGGGCGTAATTTGTCGATCGGGATCTCTCAGCCGCTCGGTATCCAGGGCGAGTGCGTCGTAAAGTTTGCGCAGCTCTTCCGATTCGGGCACGGTGAGCATCGTCTCTTCCTCGCTCAGTTCCCGACCTTCCTCCCTGGCTTGTTCCTTGAGTTCGTCGATACGTTTGCTTTCCGCCTGCACGGCACCCCACGATGATGTGACGATGGAATGACAATTCATGCACACGTTGGAGGATGGGATGCCCGCATGGCGACTGGTTTCGACACCGGTGTGGCAGTACTGACAATCAATCGAAAGTTCGCCGGCGTGCAAATGATGTGAGTAGGCAATCGGCTGCATTGGCTGGTAGTCCTGTTGATTGTCAGGGAGGTGGTACGAGCGTGAACCGCTCACTACCGCGATCAGCGAAATGACTACTCCGATAATTAGCAGGTAGGTAAAAGCTGATTGATTCATGGTTAGCCTTTAACAATTGATTTCCGCATTCAGCTCCGGATTACCCTGATGGATCCGCCTGATGACCTTGGCGATCATCCCCCGGCACAGCCAGATCGCAACACCACACAACAGGTTCGGGATGGAGATCCAGAGATTTCGAAAAGCGACCGGCTTGCCTTCGGATTCCCAAAAGGCCTCGTTATCCGGTTCCCATTTTTCGATCCTGGCCATGATTCCCCTGGGAGTTACACGTGCAAGTCTGGAACCTGTTCCTTGAGTTGCCTTTGCACCACGATGTGCATCCAGATCAGGCAAACAGCAATCAGCAATGCGAAGAACAACCAGCAGGATGTCCACAACCCGGTTGCCTTGAGCAGGTATCCAAAGATCACCGGGCAAACAAATCCACCGAGGCCGCCGAGCACACCGACAATGCCACCCACGACACCGACATCGGTGGGGAAGTAATCAGGAATGTGCTTGTAGACGGCCGCTTTTCCGATCCCCATGACAGCGCCCAGGATCAGGCTCAATGCCGTGAACACCCAGATGTTTGCCTGGAAAAAGATTTCCGTTTCGCCGCGAGCAATTAGTTCTTTTCGTTTGACAGCCTGGCCAACTTCCACAACCGGCTCCTGCCAGCTCATCGATCGGGGCAGAACCAGGGTGCGTTCGAAGCGTTCTTCATCAGTCACCAGTTGGCCCTCTTTCCCCTGGAACGGATACGCCGATTCCTGACCCGTTTTGGTCGCCCGGATCACAATTTCGTTGTCAGTTATCCGAACGACTTCGCCATCCCCACGCGCCATCACGCCGCTGCCGGGTGAGCGAATGTTCATCTGAGGAACGAGCAGCAGCAAACAACAGATCAGCGAGGCACCCAGCACCCAGTACATCACCAGGCGAGCGCCCCAGACGTCGGACAACCACCCGCCGAGTGCCCGAATCACCCCCGAGGGCAGACTGTTGACGGCAGCCAGCATACCGGCCATGAACACGGTGGTGGAATACACGTTCACGTAATACGGAACCAGCCATTGGGCCAGCGCAACAAAGCCACCGAACACAAAGAAGTAGTACAGGCCAAACCGCCAGACGCGGATGTTCCTGAGCGGTGCCAATCGCTGAGACAGTGTTTTGGCGGCACTCCCCGGTGGCAATCGGGTTTTGGTGCTCAACAGGAAAAAAATGCCCGTCACGACCAGCATCCCGGCATATATTTTTGGCAGTGTTCGCCAACCTTCGATGTTCTCGCCATTGTTGGTCAACCAGTTCAGAACGCTGGGGGCACCCAGTGTGGTCAAGGCAGCGCCGGCATTTCCGGCGCCGAATATTCCCAGTGCCGTTCCCTGACGGTGACGGGGAAACCAGACCGACGTGTAGGCAATTCCAACGGCGAAACTGGTGCCGCAGAATCCGAATCCCAAACCGGCAAAAAAGAAACTCCAGTAGCTGTCGCAAAAGCTGACCAGATACATCGGGATCGCCGCAAACAGCAACAGCAGCCCGTAAACAATGCGACCACCCCACTTGTCAGTCGCCAGCCCCATGGGCAATCGAAACAAGGCACCGGTCAGGACCGGAATCCCGATCAGCCAGCCCATATCCGAGGGGCCCCATTGATGAACACCATTGGCAACCAGCCAGGTGATCAACACGCCATACATCATCCAGCAGGCAAAGCAGACGGTGAATGCGAAGGTATTGACGGCCAGAATCCACCAGCCAAATTTCATTTCCTCAGGGGTAAGATCTTCGTTCATTCCGACCGCGGTCATATCGCTTCGTTCGCCTTTTCTTTTTCGTGTTCATTTCAGTTAAGTTGTCGCGTGCATGTGCATTTGTTGCCCGACGCGGTTTGTGACCTACTCGCGCCCGTACCAGCGGACAACCTGCGTTTTTCGCCACAGGTAGGGATTGGGTACCACCAAAATGTGAACGAGCCGGGTAAAGGGGAAAATCAAAATCAGCAAAAATGCATTGATGATGTGCCACTTGACCAGCCACGGCAGCCCGATAATCCATGAGGTGTCCGGCTGAAATTTCACCAACGACCACAGGTAGGGAGTCATGGACGTGGCAAACCAGGAGGAACCCCAGGGGTGAAAGATCGCGACTGCTACGCCCGAGACGAGTTGGGTAAGCAGCAGGAAGTACAGCAGCGTATCGATGCGACTGGTCACCAGGCGGACTTTCGAGTTGGACATGCGTCGCACAATAATGCCGATCATGCCCACGATCGTCAGCAAACCAGCTGCCAGGGCAGTGATTTCCAGTACGTACAACCGAATGGGGTGCGCGTTCCACGCGAGAATGCCGCGCGGGATCAGGAAAGCCACAATATGTCCCAGCAGGACGAACAAGATGCCGTAGTGAAACGGCACCATCGTCCAAAAGTGGTTCTTGTTTTCCAGCAGTTGCGAGGACAGGCTGGAGTAAGTAAATGTCTGCGTGCGATACCGCAGCACCGTTACCAGAAAAAAGGTGAACAGCGCCACGTAGGGCAAGGCCACAAAGAATACCGGCTGCAGGTTCGACAGCCATGCGGTCACATTGGCGTATATTTCAGTCATGAGTCAGGCCTCGTTCGGCGCAACCAACAGTTGAATTATTGAATAATTGGTAATTCGACATAGGGAGAACTCGCCATTTCCGGCTCCTCAAGTCCGGCAGGCATTTCAAATCGACTTCGTAACAACCGGATCAAGCCCCCGATCAATCGATGGTGCGGATTGTCTTCCGCAATCCACTCGCCAATGATCTCAAGGGAAGGAATCACACAGGACCAGGCAAACAGATTCGCCTCATCGCGGGACATACGACTCAGAATTCGCAACACCTGCGAAACGTGATCAGGCAACTCGCCGGTTTCCGGGATCTGCAAAAATTGCAAATACTGCCGTAACTTGACCAGAAACAAGCCGCGGTTGTAATCTTCGCCGAACAGGTGCCACCCGAGATCCAGCGTTCCGGACTTGTTCAGGTCAAACGTCTTGATGTACAGCTCTTCCAGCTCTGCCAAAGAAAGCGAAGAAATTTCGACGGCGTACTGAACGACCATCTCGTGAACGTCGGGATTCTCGTCTTCCAGCAGATCGATGCAGGATTGAACTTTCAGGTTGTGATCGTGTTCGGGATACAGCAGGAGTTCTGCCCAGGCATCCAGAAGTGAATTGCATGGTTCCATTACGATCCTCTCTTTGGTCCAGACAAAAATCCGAAGCCTGCCGAGGCCTTGGCTTCATGGGGGTCCGACAGCGACGCCAGCGCCTGCTCGCGTTGCATCGGCGGGATCACAAAGCGTTCCTCGAAGGTGCACAGGGACGTCAGTTTGTAGATGGCGTCGGCTTCCTCCGGAGTGCAATCAGCTTCGGCCAGCATCTGCTCGGCCATTTCCAGCGACACGTCGCCTACCGTCAGAGCCCGCCTGTACCAGCGAACCGCTTTCTGTTTCCGGAGTGCGTAAACCAGGTGGCCCTGTTGCCCGGCGCCGAACAGATTGGCCAGGAATTGCAACGGCACGCGTGAATCTTCGATGTCGTGGAACAGCTCGTCGTTCACGGCATCCAGGGCGCCGCTTTCACGCCGACGGGCAATCACGGGCGCCATGGGCGGCACGTAAAACAACATTGGGAAAGTGCGGTATTCGATGTGGGGCGGCAGGGCAAGCTTCCAGTCAATGACATACTTGTAGACCGGTGATTCCTGCGCCGATTCGATGACCGCTTCGGGGATGCCATTCTTCATCGCCGCATCGATGACGTGCGGATCGTTGGGATCGAGAATCAGGCTGCGTTGCCCTTCGATCAGTTCTTCATCAGGAAGATTGGCAACTTCCTCGATTCGGTCCGCGTCATACAGCATGTTGCCGAGGTAGCGAATGCGACCCACGCAGGAGTGGAAACAGGCGGGAGCCTGTCCGGTCTCCAGTCGCGGAAAACACAAAATGCACTTTTCCGACTTGCCAGTAAACCAGTTGAAATACACTTTCTTGTAAGGACAGGCGGCGACGCAGGACCGCCAGGCACGACATCGCTTTTGATCGACCAGCACAATCCCGTCTTCGCCCCGCTTGTAAAGTGCGCCGGAGGGGCAGGAGGCTACACAGGACGGGTTCAGACAGTGATTGCAGATGCGGGGAAAGTAGAAGAACACCAGCTGTTCAACCGAGAACAACTGCAACTTCTGTTCTTCCGTGAGCCCGTCCAGGTTGGGATCGTTTTGGGCGTAGACGGGCGAACCTCCCAGATCATCGTCCCAGTTGGGTCCGGCTTCCACAGCGATATGCTCGCCCGTGATCATGGAGATCGGCCGGGCAGTCGGTTGATCAGCGCCTTCGGGAGCATTGAACAGATTTTGGTAGTCGTAGGTCCAGGGTTCGTAGTAGTCATCCATGCTGGGCATGTGCGGATGGTGGAAGATGTTTCCAATCACCTTCAGCTTGCTGGTGGACTTCAGTTGAACCAGCTGACCGTCCGGTTTCTCCCAGCCGCCCTTGAACTTCTCCTGGTCTTCCCATTTGGTGGGAAACCCGGTGCCTGGTTTTGTCTCGACATTATTCCACCACATGTAGTCCGTGCCCTTGCGGTCGGTCCAGATGTTTTTGCAGGCAATGCTGCAGGTGTGACAACCGATGCACTTGTCCAGGTGGAACATCATCGCAACTTGTGAGCGTACGTTCATCCTGTGCCTTTCCGGGGTTCTACCATTTCAATTCGGGTAATTTGCGAACCATGATGTGGGTGTCCCGGTTGCAACCGATCGGGCCCCAGTAGTTAAAGTGATATGTAAATTGGCCATATCCACCTGCCATGAAGTTGGGTTTCAGGCGGGTTCGGGTCAGACTGTTGTGGCCACCAGCGCGGCGGTTTTTACGCAATGGCGATTTGGGAACCGAATAGGTTCTCTCGGGCGAGTGGTATTGAATGCACACGCCCGGAGGAATCCTTGCACTGACGACCGCACGCGTAACAACCACACCGTGATCGTTGTGCACTTCAACCCAGTCGTTGTCGTTGATGCTGATATCCGCAGCGTCCTTGTCATTCATCCACAGCGGTTCCACACCACGCGACAAGGTGGTCATGCGCTGGTTGTCACCATAGGTCGAGTGGATATGCCATTTGCCATGCGGCGTCAGGTAGTTGAGCGTTTTGGTGGGCCCAACTTCCGTGCTGAACCGCATGTCGGCATACTGCGTCGGCAACGGTTTGGGCTTGTAGGTACACAGATGTTCTCCGAATTGCAGATACATCTGATGATCGAGATAAAAATGCTGCCGACCGGTCAGCGTTCGCCACGGCACCAGTGACTCGACGTTGTAGGTGAATGGCGAATAAGTGCGACCGTTCTCGATCAGGGCGGACCACATGGGGCTGTTGATGAACCGTTGCGGTCGCGTTTGTAAAGTCTCGTAATCGCAACGCACGCTGCGTGTTGCTTCGGCAAGGTGGGTCAGGTTCAGACCGACTTTCTTCTGAATGTTTTCGTACGAGCGATAAGCCAGCTCTCCATTGGTCACCGACGCAAAATGCAGAATCGCATTACAGACGTGTTCGTCAGCCTTGATGGAGATGAACTTTCCAGCTTCCCATTCTTCCGTCGGCCAGCTGGCCAGACATTCCTCATAGATGTCGTCGATCATGTAGTGGGTGCCGTGAGCTCCCAATCCGTTTTTGGCTGCCAGCGGTCCAAAGGAAATGAACTGGTTGTAGAGGTTTTTGTAATCCCGCTCGACAACCTTCAGGTTGGGCATGGTCTTGCCGGGAATCGCTTCGCATTCGCCCTGCTTCCAGTCCTCGAGCGTTGGCTGGGCGATTTCCGCGGGAGAATCGTGCTCCAGCGGAGCGGCCACGACATCCTTGACCTTTTCGGGGAAGTGTTTCTCAGCCAGTTCGGAAAACTTTTTCGCGATCGCGCGGAAGATCTGCCAGTCGCTTTTGGATTCCCAACAGGGAGGCACCGCCGCAGACAGCGGGTGGATAAAGCTGTGCATGTCGGTGGAATTGAGATCCGCTTTCTCGTACCACGTCGCGGCGGGCAAGATAATGTCGGAGTACAGAGCCGATGTATCCATGCGGAAGTTCAAATCGACCACCAGGTCCATCTTGCCTTGCGGCGCGTTTTCGTGCCATTTGATCTCGCGCACCGAATCCTCAGCCAGATCTTCGGCAATGGCATTGGTATGCGTGCCGAGGTAGTGCTTCAGGAAGTATTCATGTCCCTTGGAACTGGACATCAGTGCATTGCCACGCCAGATGTACCAGACACGTGGCCAGTTTTCTTCTGCGTCGGGATCCTCGACTGAAAATTGCAAATCGCCCGATTTCAGCTGATCGACGACGTGTTTGACAATGTCGTCATTTGACCGGGCGCCGGCGGCTTCGGCTTCTCGGGGAATCTCCAGCGAACTTTTGTTGAACTGCGGATAGAAGGGCAGCCAGCCGGATCGCACAGCCCGGGCCTGCACGTCCATTGTGTGCCCCTGGGCCAGTGAGTTCTCAGGCTGGTTGCGAGGTACGGTGTGATAGTCGGTAAAGCTTTTTTCGTAACGCCATTGATCGGTGTGGACGTAATGCCAGCTGGGTGCGTTCTGGAGTCGTACGGCCGGGAACCAGTCCTTGCCCATGGCAATGGAGCCCCATGATTCGCCGGGCGCCAGTTTTTCCTGTCCGACATAATGAGCCAGTCCGCCGCCGTTTACACCGACGCATCCACAGAACATGAGGCAATTAATGCCGGCTCGATACATCAGGTTGGCGTGATACCAGTGATTGATTCCGGCACCGATGATGATCGTACACTTGCCTTTGGTGTGCTCGGCTGTCGTTATCCATTCGCGTGCGAATCGGATGACGCGTTCGCGGCACATGCCGGTGTACTTTTCCGACCAGGCAGGGGTATACGGTGTATCCACGTCGTAGCTGTCCGGATAATTGCCGGGCAACCCACGGGGCACGCCGTACTGGGCCATCATCAGGTCATAGGCGGTGGCGACCAGGACGGTCTCGCCATCGGCGGTCTGGATTTTTCGGACGGGCACGCCCCGGGCCAATTCAGTGGCTTCGCCAAAGTCATCGAGCTGGACCTGCACCACTTCATCATGGTTGTCCAGCATGGTCAGGGTCGGATCGATGGTGCTGCCGTCCTTGCCATCTTTCAATGTCAGATTCCATTTGCCGCCAGTCGAGTCCCAGCGGAAACCGCTGCTGCCCATCGGCATTTTGGGTTTGTGGTCGGTGGCGTCCCACATCAGGAACTTCCATTCGCCGTTTTCTTCATCGCTGTAATTCGACAGTCGTCCCGCTCGCAACATCTGGTCGGGCCGGTACAAACCGTCGCTGTCGGTTGGCTTTAGTTCGACCAGCAAGGGGCCGTCGGTGTAGCGCTTGACATAGTTGATGAAGTAGGGAGTTTGCTTTTCGTGATGGGCTTCCTTGAGAATCACATGCCCGACGGCCATCCACCAGGCACCGTCCTGGCCAGCATTGATGGAAACCCATTCATCGGCATACTTGGCGACCTGGTTGAAGTCGGGCGCAAAGACCCACATCTTGGTGCCATTGTGTCTGGCTTCGGCCGCAAAATGACAATCCGGCGTACGTGTCATGTTCAGATTGGAGCCCATCACGGCCAACAGCTTGGCGTGATACCAGTCCGCTGACTCTTGCACATCGGTTTGTTCGCCCCAGACTTCCGGTGAAGCCGTGGGCAGGTCGCAATACCAGTCGTAAAACGACAATGAAATACCGCCCATCAGCTGCAGCATGCGTGAACCGGCCGCGTAACTAATCATGGACATCGCCGGGATGGGCGAGAATCCGGTAATACGATCGGGACCGTGCGACTTGATGGTATGGATGTTGGCCGAGGCCGTGATTTCCAGAACCGTGGCCCAATCCGTGCGTCGCAGGCCGCCCTTGCCGCGGGCCTTTTGCCAACGCGCACGGGTTTCCGGATTTTCAACCAGCGACTTCCAGGCATCGACGGGATCACTGAATTCACCGCGCGCCTTGCGCCACAGATCCAGCAAAGCCCCGCGAATGTACGGGTACTTCACACGCAACGGGCTGTACAGATACCACGAGTACGAAATCCCCCGCTGACAACCACGTGGTTCGTAAGGAGGGATGCCGGATTCCAGCAAGGGATAGTCCAGCGCCTGCATTTCCCAGGTGACAATGCCTTCCTTGACGTAAATATTCCAGCTGCATCCGCCGGTACAGTTCACGCCGTGCGTGCTGCGAATTACCTTGTCGTGTTGCCAGCGGTTTCGGTAGAACTCCTCCCAACCACGTAGTTGAGGATCGGTTTCGTCCTTGATCCAGCGAATGGCATTTTTCGACTTGAGCATCGTTGGCCTTTATATTTTTGAATCCTCAACCAGTTGCCGGCGCACCGAGCGCAACCGGGTTTTCCATAGTGAGTCAAACGCAAACAGAATCAGGGCTGCGCCCAGCATCCCGAGAATGGCAAAACTGACCATGGACGCGCCGACTGGCTCCGGCTGGCTTGTGGTGGCCCGGTCTTCAAACAGGGCGACCAGCGCATGGATTTCGTCGGATTCCAGTGGTTTGTCTTTTAACAGGGACTGCATCGTCGGAGTTGCCGGCGCTCCCAGCCACGCAGTCAGGGTGGCCCGACCACCGGCCATATCCTGGCCTTCCTCGTAAACTCGCGAGAGATCA
>CAMYKF010000285.1 GCA_947258905.1 uncultured Pirellulaceae bacterium
CGGGCACCCCTGGCACTTCACCCTCCCCTCGGGCATTGCTGTCTACACAATTCACCGCAGCCAGTAATCCCGAAGGGATTAAAGCAATTAGCCCCGGGTCGCGTAGCGTACCCGGGGATCAGGTTCCAGCAACAAAGTCGACCCTGAAAGGGTCGCAGCACATCGCGAATCGGTCCTGTATTGCTGGCATCCCTGCGGGATGCACAATTTCTGGTCGACAAGGATCCGGTGGTATCGCTTCGCTCAACCACCGGCTAATTGCTGCCAAGCCTCCGGCTTGGTGATGTGTAGACACCAATGCCCCACGGAGAAGGTTGTCAAACCGATAAAGGTAAGCCACTAAATTCGACCAGTGCCCCCAAAGGGAGAGTGATCAGAGTGCAAATGCGGTACGCCGGCGAACTGGCACTCTGCCCTGAATGCCGGTTGCCTGGCCTTTACATTTCTTGCGACAAAATCACCACCGAATCGACTGGCTGCAGTGATTCGTGGGTCGATTCGGACCCATCGGGCCAGCGGACCGTGACGCTGTCCACATCTCCTGCAACAAATACGTCGTGCGACGACTGGCTGAGGTAGCTGCCACCAGCCGGAATCTCTCTCACAAGTTTCGAAGCGTCGCTCATCGTGAACGTCAACTGGCAACCGGCGGTCGACGGATTGCCTTCGTTGGGCGACAGGCGGAAACGTGTGAAGGAACCATTCATTTCATTGCGGAAGACTGCCGGCTTTTCATTGTTTAGCGTAACGGCAAAGTCCGGACGCCGGTCACCATCGATGTCAGTGACCGTCAGTCCCATGGCGTCACCATCAATAACCAGGCCGCTGGCATCAGGCCAGACCGGCATAAAATTGCCGGTACCATCACCGCGTAACAACATGGATACGCCGCCGTCCATGTTGCCGGTCTCACGTTGCGGACCGTGGAAGTTCTGCACCATGTACAAATCGAGATGGTTGTCACCGTCGACATCGACCAGGGCTACGCCAAACACAGGACTGGCCTGCACGACTCGCGGCAACTTGTGGAATTCAAATTGCGGCACACCGTCCTTGTTGCCCTGATTGATCCAGACGCCCGAGTACAGACTGTTGGCTTCGAATCGCTGGGCTGCATCCAGTCCGTCGGGCGTGTAAATGTCCATCAGCGGGCTGATGGCAAACTCGTGATACGTCGGCAACTTTTCCCGGATCGACGGCATGGCATTGCTGGTGCAACCCAGTCCGCGACGCGGCAGGCAGACGCCGTTTTCGTACTTGGCTTCTACAATCTGCATCTGGCCGTTGTTTTCAAAATCGCCGTAGAACAGCAGTTCCGGTTTCTCGGTCGATGCGTAGTACTTGGTGTTCAAGCCGAAATTGCCCACGACAAAATCCATATCACCATCATGGTCAATGTCGCCGGTGGCGAGACTGTTGTGCCAGCCAAGTCGTTCGGCAAGTCCCGCCGCATCGGAGACATCACGCAACTGGCCGTTTTCATTCAGGAACAAACGCACCGGTCCCCAGTCATAAGTGACCAGCAAATCCAGCCAGCCATCGTCATTGGCATCGGACCAGGCAGCCGCAGTCACCATGCCGGAGTCCTGCAATCCGGCCGCGATTTTTTCTGTGCCATCGATGAACTTGCCGCCCTCGTTCAACAGCAACGTCGATTGCGGGCCAGCGGGGTAACTGCCCACGACCAGCCGCGAACCAACGAACACGTCGACATCGCCGTCGCGGTCAAAGTCGGCGGCGGCTGCCTGCGAACCGCTGTTGCGCAAATCAGGCAGCATCTCGAGCGAGGCGTTTTCAAAACTGCCGAACCCGTCATTGAGATACAGACGGTCACGCAAGGCGATCACGCCCGGTTCGAACTCTACGCCGCCACTGACCACATACAAATCCTGATCACCGTCGGCATCGGCGTCGGTCGCCCAGCATCAATTTGCCCACGCCACCGGCGGCCTGCCCGATATAGCAGTCTTCGTGGCCGTCACCGTTGACATCGGTCCAGGCGATGCCCGGCCCCAGCTGGGAATGACGGTTGGGCAGCAACGGTTCGCGAGCGAAATCGTCGTAGGTCTTTTCCACGTGTTGCCCGGCATCCAGCGACCGCAGCGAACTGAACAAGGTGCTGCGGTTGCGATTTGAATTGAATTGGGGCGGTTGGATGTCGCCCCTTTCCACGATCGTGTAGCGCTTGTTGGCGTCAAGATTCTCAAATGTCTGCTCGATGCCCGATGGCCAGCGGACCGTAACTTGCTGGACTTTTTCCGCGTCACCGACGCCAAAGTGCACCATCATCTCGCTACTGGACATGAATCCGCGTCCGGCACCCAGCAAACGCGTTTGCGGCGGCTGCTGATCGTCGATTTTCAGACTGACATGGGCCCCCACGCCATCGTTGTTGCTGTCGGCACCCACCAGTTTCAGCTGAATGGAATTGCCCCGGGCCAAATCGTTGCGATAGACCCGCAACGGCTCGTCAAAACCGTTGACGACCAGATCCAGGTCACCGTCACCATCCAGGTCGCCGCTGGCGGCGCCGGTACTGACGCCAAAATGGTCCAGTCCCCATCCGGTGCTGACATCTTCAAATTTCAGATCGCCCAGGTTGCGATAGGCGCGGTTTTCCAGCCGGAACACATCCTGCGCAGCCCAGAATTCGATCGCCTGGTCCTTGGTAATCTTCTGTTCGCGAATCTGGTCCTTGAGGTCGCCGTTGTACCAGTCGCGGGACATACCGTTGGTAAAGAACACATCTTCCCAGCCGTCATTATCGAGATCATCGAATTTGACGGTCCAGGTCCAGTCGGTGCGGGCCAGTCCGGCAAGGAAAGCGATTTCCATAAACCGGTCCGTGCCGGTATTCAGATACAGGCAATTGCGGACGTACTGCGGCGGCTCGGGCCAGTTCAAAAACCAGGCCGTGCTGTCCGGCCCGCTCATGGCCCCCATCGACAACTTGTCGCGATAGTGGTTCGTGCCGGCCATGTCGGTGGCCATGTAATCCAGCAGTCCGTCGTTGTTGACATCGGAATAGTCCGAGCCCATGGAAAACCACGGCGTATGCGGCAGGGAAATCTCCAGCATGTCAGTAAACGTTACCTGACCCAGATGATTGACGCCGTTGTTGCGATACAGGTGGTCCGAGCCCTTGAAGTCGTTGGCCACGTACAGGTCGGGCAGTCCATCGTTGTTGTAGTCCCACCAGTTGGCGGACAGGCCCATAAAGGGAATTTCGCCGATCTTTGATTCCTTGCTGACATCGACGAACTTGTCGCCATCATTGCGATACAGATGGTCGAACTCACCGCCCGGTTCAGCGATCACGCCGCGGTCGGGATGATTCATCAAAAAGAAGGCTTCGCGAAATTTCGGATTCAACGTCGCGCGACCGTTCTGGTCAGCCTGGATTTTTGACTCGTTGGGCAGGGGTTTTGCCCGATGGCCATCCAGCTTGTTGGTGACCAGGTACATGTCGAGGTCGCCATCCAGATCGTAATCGGCGAAGGCGGCACTCACGCTGGCCCCGTTGTAATCCAGTCCGAACTCCCCGGCCCGCTCGGTGAACTTGTCGCCTTCATTGATGTACAAGCGGTTGGGGCAACCGTAACCGTACACATACAAATCCAGTTTGCCGTCGCTGTTCACATCGACGAAAGTTCCACCAACGCTCCACATGTTCGCCGGGTCGATGCCGACCGTGGTCGTCACGTCTTCGAATTTCAGGTCGCCGAGGTTGCGGTACAGGCGTCCACCATCCTGCTGGCGAGCCACATAAACATCCGGCCGGCCGTCACCGTCGTAGTCCCCGATGGCGACGCCATTGGCGATATAGGAAGTAGCAAAGGCGTCGGAGGTCGTTTCATCCAGCTGCCACGCGTTGACAAAATCGATGCCGGTGGTTGACGCGTCAAGCTCGACAAAGCGGCGGACGCCATCGGGCGACGAGGACCGCGTCGCGAGCTGGCTGGCGGTGATTTCGTCAAGTTCCGCTGCTGCCGTCTTGCGCTCTGCGATCGCGGCACTGCCCGACGCGGTGCTGGACGCTACGGAATCAGAATCGCTTTCTTTAGCCTGTTTGGACTGGCAACCGATGGTCAGGGCCAGCAGAACGAGAACGCCACAGCAGCCAGGGATGCTGCGGGAAGGAAAAGTCGTCATAAGAAACTCACGGCGTGTGTTGAGGGCCGGCGTTGCGGAAAAAGGTACCAACCTTGATACGCAAGAAGCTGGAATTCAGGTCGATTTGCCCGGAAATTCCACGAAAAAAGGTACTCCCCAAGTATAGTCGTGAGCGGGAAAATCGGTCAACCAAGACCGCTACGTGACGAGCGATATCGGGCTATATTGAACGCTTTCGCACATATAGTCGCGCCCAAAGCTCCGTGATCACTCACGCCGGTCAGCCAGCCCTTGCCAACAAGGAAAAAACGTTGCATTGCCTTCTGCGAAGTCTGATTTGGTTGCTGCTGTGCATGGCATTGCCTGCCGGGGCCGCAGCGCAGTCGCCGGATGTTAACCGGGCACAATGGTACCGTGGGAATTTGCACACACATTCGCTGTGGAGCGACGGCAACGATTTCCCGGAAATGATCGTTCGCTGGTACGTCGACCACGGTTATCACTTTTTGGCTCTCTCGGATCACAACATCCTGTCGCGTGGCGAGCGCTGGATGAACCGGGACACGATCGAAGATCGCGGCGGCACCGAGTGTCTGGAGAAGTACATTGCGGCATTTGGCGAGGACTGGGTCGAGCAACGCGAGCAGGATGAAGTCTCCCAGATCCGCCTGCGTCCGATCGAGGAATTCCGCGGCAAGTTCGAAAAGCCGGGACAGTTTTTGCTGATCGAAGGCGAGGAGATCAGCGATGCGGTCAATGGCCTGCCGATCCATCTCAATGCCACCAACCTGGCGGAACTGTTGCAGCCCACCGGTGGCGAATCGGTCCGCGCCGCGATCGACAATAACTTGCGGGCAGCGGCCGAACAGGCAGCCGCTTCAGGCCGTGAAATTCTGGTGCACCTGAACCACCCAAATTTCGGCTGGGCCGTGACCGCCGAGGACCTCGCTGCCGTGACTCGCGAACGATTCTTTGAAGTCTACAACGGACACAAGGCCATCAATCATCTGGGCGACAGTGATCACCCGTCGGTGGAACGCATTTGGGACATCGTCAACACCTTGCGAATCGACGGACTGTCCGCACCGCCGGTATTCGGGCTGGGCACCGATGACAGCCACAAGTATCACGGTCGGCCCGGCAGCCACCCGGGTCGCGGATGGGTCATGGTGCGCGCCACGGAATTGTCGGCCGATGCGCTGATCAAGGCCATGTATCGCGGTGACTTCTATGCTTCCAGCGGTGTGACCCTGAATGAAGTCACCTTCGACGCGGGGTCCGGGACGCTTTCCATCGACATCGCCGGCGAAGAAGACATCACGTATGAAACCCGATTCATTGGCACGCGACGCGGCTATGACCGCCTGTCCGAGCCGCGTACGGATCGCGAGGGCCAGCCGATCCGCAGCACCCGCGTTTACTCGTCCGAAATCGGCGAGGTGCTGGCGACGGACACATCCTTGCAGCCGCATTACAAACTACAGGGTGATGAGTTGTACGTCCGCGCCGTGATCACTGCCAGTCGCTCGCATCCCGATCCGTCGTTTGAGAATCAGTACGAACAGGCCTGGACCCAGCCAATGGGTTGGGAATAGCTGAGCATAGTCGCCGATCGCTCCGCGATCGTTGCAACGAAGACGATCGCGGAGCGATCGGCGACAGAGGCGCGGTACGCAACGATCGCGGAGCGATCGGCGACAGAGGCGCGATACGCAACGATCGCGGAGC
>CAMYKF010000286.1 GCA_947258905.1 uncultured Pirellulaceae bacterium
CGCGAAATCTACGTGGAACAAATCGGGCAACTGGCGGTGCGCAGTCCATTGGAGGGGCAGGTGATTTCCTCCGACCTGCAGCGTCACTTGCTGGACCGGCCCATTCGCAAGGGCCAACTCCTGCTGGAAGTCGCCGCCACGGCGGGCCAGTGGGTCATCGAAATGGACTTGCCCGATCGTCGCATCGGTCACCTGCAACGTGCACGCAAGGCTGCCGGCGAACCATTGCGTGTCAGTTTTATTCTTGCCGCCGATCCAGGTCGGCAACTGACGGGAACCGTCTCCGAAGTTTCGCTGGCAACCCAGGTCACTCAGGAGTCCGGGCACACCATCCGCGTCACCATCGTGCCGGATGACGCAGACGACATTGACATCCGTCAGGTCCGCACGGATGTCAGCGTGCGAATCGAGTGCGGCGATTGCAGTCTGGGATACGCCTGGTTCCACGATGTGAGTGAATTGATTCAGTCCAAAGTGCTGTTTTACCTGCGGTAGCCGGAAGAGACGGAAAACAGCATGTCCATCTTTGATCCAGGCTTGTTGGCATCGGAAGAACGGCCAATCGAATTACGCCGTCGCCAGGACCTGGAACTGGAGGAGACGTGGTACCAGTGCGAGCGTTCGTGGGTGGTCAAGGACCCCGTCGCGTTGCAGTACTGCCGATTGCGAGAGCCCGAATATGTGGTCTTCCAGTTGCTGGACGGGCGTCACAGTCTGCGTGACATACAGACCGAGCTGATGTCGCGCTTTCCCGACCAGCAGATACGCATGGTCGATGTCCAGCAGTTGATCGCTTCGCTGAACAAACAGGGGTTATTGTTATCGTCGTCGGCGGGTCAGGGCCAGCCTTTGCTGGAGCGGGCTGGCAAACAGCGTCAACAAAAGGCGTTGCAGTTGTTGTCCAGTGCGTTGGCGTTGCGTTTGCCGGGCGTCGATCCCGAACCATTACTAAACCGTCTTTACCCCGTGGTTCGCTGGTTCTTTACGCGTACCTGTGTGGTGGCCTGCATGTTTTTGGGCGTGGCTGCCGCGTTGCTGGTCGCCACGAACTGGGACGAATTCTGTCGCCGTCTGCCGGACTTCTACAGCTTTTTTGGGCTGCAAAACCTGCTGGCCATGGCTGCCATCCTGTTCGTCACCAAAACGCTGCACGAGATCGGCCACGGACTGGCTTGCCGGCATTTCGGCTGCGAGTGCCATGAAATTGGCTTCATGTTTCTCGTGCTGATGCCCGTCATGTATTGCGACACCAGTGATTCGTGGACGCTGAAGAGCAAGTGGCAACGCATGGCGATCGGCGCGGCGGGTATGTATGTCGAACTGATTCTGGCAGCCATTGCCACTTTCGTCTGGTGGTACACGCATCCAGGCTGGCTGCATTATCTCAGCCTCAACATCATGTTCCTTTGTTCCTTCAGCACCATCCTGTTCAACGCCAACCCCTTGCTGCGCTACGACGGTTATTACATTTTGTCCGACTGGCTGGAAGTGCCGAATCTGTCGCAAAAGTCGCGGGCCGCCATGCTCAGCAAATTGCGTGTGTGGTTTCTTGGCATGGATCCCTTGCCACGACGCCAGTTGCCCGAGCAGCGTGTGACCCTGTTTGCCATGTACAGTGTGTCCAGCGTGATCTATCGCTGGGTAATCCTGATCCTGATCCTGTGGCTTTTGTCGAAGCTGTTTGAGCCATGGGGCTTGCAGATTGTCGGACAAGCACTAATCGCATTGTCGATTATCGGTCTGGTCGGGATACCGCTGTGGCAAGCCTTTCGTTTCTTTTCGTACCCCGGGAGACTTCGTCAAGTGAACTACCGACGATTGACGGTCGCTGGTGCAGCGCTGGCAATGTTGCTGGTTGCAATTTTTACGCTGCCGGTCAACTACTATGTCGATGCGTGGCTGGTCGTGCGACCCCGTGACGCGCAGCAGGTTTATGTCACGTTGCCAGGGACGCTGCCTCAGTCGCTGGTTGAGCCAGGACAACGCGTACATCAGGGGCAGGTGCTGGCCGTGCTGCGAAATCCCGACGAACAAATTCGCCTGCAGCAACTCACGGGCGCGGTCGCCCGACTGGAAAATGAAATTGCCGAATTGCAACGGTTGAGCGGCCAGACAGCCTTTGCTTCCAGTGCGCTGGTCACTCGGCAGTCGGAATTGCGGGGCGCACGCCGGCAACTGGATTTGCAGCACCAGCGGATTGCGATGCTGCAATTGCGGGCCGATCGTGATGGCGTTGTGATTCCGCCACCGAACGTGGAACCGGCCGCCGGGCAGCCAGGTCAGCAACTGGCCGTCTGGTCCGGTACGCCGCTTGAGCCGCACAATGCCGGCGCCTTTCTGACCGAGGACACCTGGTTCTGCTCCGTCGCCGATCCAGTTGCCTGGGAAGCCGTCATGCTGGTACCCCAGTCCGACGTCAAACTGGTTCGCTCGGGCAATCCGGCGCGCATCATGTTCGATGAATACCCGGGACACACCATTACGGTGCGAATCGACCAGATTGCACGTGATCGCGTAAGCGATCCGCCTCGCGAGTTAACTCCGGCAGCCGGAGGTCCGATTGCGATTAACCAGTCCGCCATCGACCCGACGCCTCTGTTGGGTTACTACGAAGCCACAGCTGCCATTTCCGACAACACCTTGCCGTTAAGCCAGGGTTTCCGCGGCAAGGCGCGGATTCATGTGGGCCAATTCACGATTGCGTGGCGAATTCACCGCTTCTTCAGAACGGTTTTCAATTTTTCCTGAGCGCAGGCTGAACGCCAACTTCGCTACGCAATTCTCTTGTTTTTCTGTAAGATCGGATGCTCCCCCCGCGTCTCGTTCTTGTTGTTCGCCCTCCACATGAGGTTCATTCATGGCATCCGCTGATTCCGTGCCCAAAAACCCGGCCTCTTCCGAAACGGTTGACAGTGACCGCGCTGTGCGGGAACGCTATTCCGCCGCAGCCACCGCATCCGAACCTGCATTGTGTTGCAGCGTGTCGTACGACCCGCGTTATCTCGAGGCCATTCCGCAAGAGATCCTTGAAAAAGACTACGGGTGCGGTGACCCGTCCGCCTTCGTCCAGCCAGGCGATACGGTGCTGGACCTGGGCAGTGGCGGCGGCAAATTGTGCTACATCGCCGCGCAAATCACCGGCCCGCAAGGACGGGTCATCGGAGTGGACTGCAATCGCGATATGCTGGAACTGTCGCGCAAGTATCAACAGCAGGTGGCTGACGCCGTGGGTTTCGCCAATACGGAATTTCGTTGCGGTCGTATTCAGGACCTGGGCCTCAATCTGGAATTGCTGACCGAACAATGGGGCGATCGGCCGCTCAAGGAACCGGCGGACTGGCTGGAATTGCGATCGCTGGAACAGGAGTTGTGCACTCGCCAGCCTCTGGTGGAAGACAATTCGGTCGACTGCGTGCTGTCCAATTGTGTATTGAATCTGGTGCATCCGGCTGATCGCCAGCAGCTATTCCGCGAGATTTTCCGTGTACTAAAAGTGGGCGGCCGGGCTGCCATTAGCGACATTGTCTCCGATCAGGATGTCCCGGAAAAAATGCGGCGCGACGGCACACTATGGTCAGGCTGTATCTCCGGCGCATGGCGGGAAGACCGTTTTCTCGAAGAGTTCAAAGACGCGGGATTTCAAGGCATCCACATCGCCGGACTGCAGTCCGAGCCCTGGCAAACTGTGGGGGGCATCGAATTCCGTTCGATGATCGTCGTCGCCACAAAACCCGACCCCGGAAAATGCCTTGAGCGAAATCAGGCCGTGATTTATCGCGGACCGTTTGAATCCATCATCGACGATGACGGTCGGACGTACGTGCGAGGCCAGCGAACAGCCGTCTGCGACAAGACGTTTCGCGCTTTGCAAGGCGGACCTTACGAGGGTCAGTTCATTGCCGTTCCGCCGGCGAGCGAAGTGCCCGGCTTCATCAACTAATGTTCCCCACGATGAACGTACTACTGGTGGCGGACGAGCCGTGGATCCGAAACGAGGCCCTGGC
>CAMYKF010000287.1 GCA_947258905.1 uncultured Pirellulaceae bacterium
GCGAGCAAAATCAGCTGAATCAACCAGTGAGACACCTCGCTCGGCTGAGGTAATCCGAGTTCAGAAGCAAACTCATAAACCGCAGCTACCAGTAACAGGCCGGTGGACAGTGCGAGACTCGTCGAGAAATTGAGAGATTTGCCACCGTCATTGCGGTGTGACCAGGCAATGCAAAACCACGCGATCAGTGTCAGTATGATGATAAACGTTGAGAAACCGGTACCACTATCGACGTAGACCAGACTTCCTAACGTCGCAATGACGGCCGGAATCGCCGCGCAAGTTCCGAGCTGCCGCGTTGTTCGCAAGACTTTGTTGTCATGCACGACACGAGCCGACAGTGCCGCGGCAAGTCCAGTGAGCAGCGCGGTGCCAACGAAAACAAAAAGCCAGTTTGCCGAAAGTCCACGAGACAGCGGCTCGATCCAGGCGGACGTGGTCGGATTCCACAAAAAGCTGAATACAAAACAAACCAGTAACGTCCCCGACGCAACTAATGGCAAGCCGTCGATTTTTGTCCTTACCGCCAGGATCAGCAAAACAATACTGGCGAGTAACAGCAATACACTCGCCGTCATGGTTTCGAAAACATGACTTCGATGAAGCAATCCGGCTGCCAGCGCGAGCATACATCCAAAACCGGCAATGGAACCGGCACTGTACAGGTTGAGGCGATGCTGGAGCATCGAGGCCGCGTAACCAGGGATGTCCGCGGAATCGGAATCTGATTGCCTGGCCAGAAAGTACAAACCGGTGATCGCAGTACCCAGGGCCAACAGACTCAATCCACTGGTGCCGCTGACCAGCGCCCGGATGAGCTCGTTCCAACCGGCCCGGCTATCGAATTCGACGTATCCGGCAACAAGGCTGACCGCGCAGACCACCGAAACGGCCAACGACGCCCAGGCAAAAGGAATCAGTGCTGGCAGTTTCTGGACCTGGGCGATGATCCAGATCGACACGGCAGTAACCATTCCGTTGATCAACAAAAGGGCAGGGTTGGAAGTGGAAACAACCAGCGATCCTGCGGCCAGGATCAAACCCAATATCAGCATCGACAGGCCGACAATTCTTGACGTGCTTGCCTCGCTGCCCCGGGCTCGCATGTGAATCATGCCACCGCATGCCGCGACCAGCATCAAGACGGCCGTGATCGAGGGCGTTATGGCAACGAGGGCCTGTTGTTTGTCGCTTGCCCGAACGATGATCAACGAAACAGCTGCGGCAAATGCAAATACAGACAATCCAAGGGTTATGAAAAGTCGGTTCACCATTCGACGGGACAAGGTCTTTCGCTTCCAGAGTGAAGGTGTCAAGACGCCTGACCCCGTCAAAGCAAATGCCGCCACTGCAACTGCCAGGAACAAAGCCGTCCAGCTGGATGAGCCCGGAAACTCAAATCGATTGATCACCAACGTCAGAATCGCGGCACCTATCATGCCGATCGTCAGGGGCAGATTTCCCCGTCTCAATAACAACCGGCTGGACCACCAGGTCATGAATCCAAAACTCAAGACACCTGTGACTATGGCAATCCAATAGGCGGGATCACCGAGTGGCTTGCGTAGTTGTTCACTCCCGGTCAGGAGGCAGGCAGCCAGAAAGTTCAGGGGAACCAGCAACAGTCCGATGAGCAGCGTTCCTCGACTGGTGTTTCTCAGCTTCCACTTGTTAAGTGTGTAGCTTCCGGCCCCGTGAATGGCTGCAGTGATCAGCATGAACAACAAGGCAGGAAAATAGGGAATCGTGTCATTCAGTTCATTGCGCAAACTGACGACCAGTCCAATCGCACTGCCCACGATCAGAATTCCACTGGCCAGTTCACCCCAGCGAATGTTTTTTTCCTGCATGAAGGCTGCCAGGATTTCCGCCAGCCTTTGTTTTGCAGCGACGGTCGGCGATTCCACCGTCGCGAGAGGTGTTGGGGTAACAGGCCCCGGTTTGATGTCCTCGGTCGTGACATCCGCCGGCTGGACTATCTGAGCAGGCTCCATGGGATGTGATGGCGCGCGGTGCTCCACAACTTCAGCCAGCACCATCTCCTCATCCGCGACTTGCTCCTCCTTTTCCGCAACCGGCTCGCGAGATTCCTCAGCTATGTAGTCAGCGACATCTGCTGGTTCATCCTCATCCGTGTATGCAATTGGTGCCCTGGATGATAACCATGGTTCGCTCGAAGACGGCGACAACGTTGGCGGGAGTACAAACGGATGGCCAAATCGCTCGTCCAGCAAGTCGCGCAGCTGACGATACTGCCGATCGCCGATTTGCCCCTCTTGATACAAACGATTCAGCAAGCGTGCCCAGGCAACAACGTCGTCTTGCAGCGTGTCCTCAGATCGCCCCGCCTCGAATCGTATCGATTTGGGTGTTGCGAACAGTTTTTTCACCAAAGTGACAATGCCGTAAATCGCGAAAAAGGCGATCAACAGCAGCAATCCGATGATTAATAAAAGCACATCCATCATGAAGTGGAGAGGCGATTGGCATGCATGAAGCTATTTCTTCTTTTGCGGTCAAGCTGGACGCGGCGCCGAGCACCGTTTCATTCTGCCTTGGCATCAATTGTCCCAAGTACAGCCTAATTCAGTTGGAACATTGCTCCAACAAATCATCTGAATCGAAACGGGATTAAAGTACCACGGGTGCAACCCGGCGGTTGGCAGCAAGACCCGTTACTATCCCGGCTCCGGTCCACTTGAGCGAGGATTCGCATCGTGAGGCCAGCGGACAACGATTTTACAAAAAGATCGTCTGGTTCGGCTTTTTTTGCCCTCGTAACCCGAGACGGTTCGCCTATTCTGGAATTCTCCCTCATTTCAGGCGAAGACACATGAGCATTCTTTCTTGTTCTGGTTGACGTTGTTGCCCCGGAAGCCCGGTTGCCCGACCCCGTGCGTTTACCGACGCCAAGCTGATTGATGGCTTGCCAGAGGGATTCCTTTACAAGCCATCCCGCGTTACACCATCGGACTATCGAACTCCAAAGCTAATACAACAGATGGGCACTGATGATTGACTTGTCAATGAAGGAAACAGAAAACGGCACCTTGGTAATCAGGCTCAAGGGCCGATTGGATGTGGACTCCAACGAGTACTTTCTCGAATGTGTTCAGGGATGGATTGAGGAAGGATATCGAAATATTGTGATTAATTGTTCCGGCCTCGGTTATGTTTCCAGTCTCGGTCTGGGCACGTTGGTTCGAATCCGATCCCGACTTGCCAAGGATGGTGGAGACATCTATTTGGCGCGTGTGCAGTCATTGATCATGGATCTCTTGCGACTGGTGTCGCTGGATCGGATGCTGAAGATCTATCCTCGCGAACGCGATGCCATTGAGGCTATCGAATCAGAAGACTGATGTGACATCAGCGCGGTGACGGATCCGCTGATCGCGGATGGCATGAATGCATTCACGCACGAACAGGAAGTCTAAAACTTGTACCGCAATTCGAGACGCGCGCCGTGAATGTCGTCGGTCTCGCGGAGGAACCCGTACATGGCATCGGTGCGGATCAGCCAGGCATTGCTGATGGGGATCTGGTAACGGGCACCCACGCCGTACTGGTCGGCCCCGATGTTGCGTGTGACGTCGTTGCCGCGAGTCTGTACGGCGGCCACTTCCAGAATCAGTTGCTGGTCAAAGTTCGGTGTCAGAATGTTCAATCCAATCGCGCCACCCCACGTGTCGTTGGCGGTATCGTCGAGCGTCGGATATCCGGTCATGCCGTCGGTCTCGAACAAAATCCCGGTGTTGCGCAGGATGCCGCCGGCCTGCGCGGCCCGCGCTGCCGATTGAGGCCGGTCAAACCCGGCAAACAGGTTGAAATAGGGCACAAAAGTCTGCGGTCGTGACGTAATCAGGGAATTTTCCAGCAGGACCAGCGCACCGTCCGCCGTGTTGGGACCACCTGTCCTTTGCTGGCCGGCGTTAACGATCACCCGGGTCGAGCTGGAAAGGAAACGCCCGTAACGACGCGTGTAGGCCATGGCGATGTCGCC
>CAMYKF010000288.1:0-5278 GCA_947258905.1 uncultured Pirellulaceae bacterium
CAGACAACTGATCACCACTGGCAAATCCGTCAAGTGAAATCGAATTCTGTCCGCCACCGCCCTGCAGATTGATCACGCCAAACCCATCTACGGTCAAACTAAAATCGGCCTCGGACATGCGAGCGGTCGCATGTGAGTACTGGAAAAAGGTGTCGGCGGCCGTGCCACGCAAAAACGTCGTATCGTTACCGCCACCGCCGTCCACGGTGATCGTATCAAATCCGATCATGCCGGCCAGATAACCGGATCCCCACACGTACGCCGCGTTGCCATTGGCGAACATCGTGTCGTCCGAGGACGAGCCGGTGAATGATGCTTGATCGGTGCCGCCGTGTTCCGCGATCACGGTGACAACCTGAAAGCCATTTGCCGAATTGCTGTAGCCGCTTCCGCTGATCCGCATCGAATCATGGCGACCGACCAGGTGATCGTTGCCGGCTGAATCTGTCATAAACGCAGTATCGTGTCCAGCATCGGCCGCAACGTCAGCGGTGACCTGGGCGACATCCAGTAACGTGTTGGCGTAATCCGACCCAGCCAGATTGACGAGCGTTGATGACGCATACAAAACATCGTCACCGACAGTGCCACTCAGCTGTGCCGTATCGTTGCCACCACCGGATATCACGATGATCGATTCGAATCCGTTGCCGGTAATCTCGCTGTCCGGCAGCCTGGCTGTCGCAGATTGACCCTGCAAGGCGAATTGGTCATCCGCTGCACTGCCGGTGATGACAAGCGAATCGACCCCCGCGGCTACGTCGATCGATACGTTATTGAATCCGATGGCCATTGCGATCTGCTGCGGGCCGGTCATGCGGGCGTGGTTCCCATCCGCAAACACAGCTTCACTGCCGGCGGTGCCGATCAGTTCTGCTGTGTCGTTTCCGTTTCTGGAAACAGCGGTAACCTCGCCAAATCCGCTGGCCGTATTCTGGAATCCGTTACCGTGCATCGATCCGCCCGCGCTGTCGGCGCGGAACGTGTCATTACCGGCCGAGTCGAGGAAAGTAACTCTATCGGAGATTTTGCCGGTGGCATGAATCGAGTCAAAACTGCCGCTGGCCAGCCGCCACGCGCCTTCGGTGACAAACGCCCGATCTGCAGACAAAAACAGCTGATTGGCAGCGCCTCCCAGATTTAGATCCAGGTGATCCACACCGCCTCCGCCGTCGACGTTAATGTGAGCGACATCTTCGACGGCGAACTCGTAATGCATGTCGGCAACCACGACATGAACACGTCCCGGGGCGGAGTCCTGATCAATCACGATGTGGTCGTTGGCCGCGCTGCCGCTGACGTTGAGAACACCATCCGTCAACGAGACCTGGTTGAGTAGCCGCAAATCGAAATCGGACTGTTGGCCGGTGACCTTGACGTAATACCGGCCGCCGGCCTCGACGGTTGCATCGGCTCGTACCATGCCGGCTGGCGTGTTTGAACTTGATACCAGGTTCATCGACTGGTCGTAAATTTCCAGTTGCAGGCCGGCGTCGTTTACCGAACCGGTCAAAATTCCCGAGCGAACTGTGGTCAGGCTGTACCACGCTTCGCCGTTAACCGCTTGCCCATCCAGGCCCAGCACCGAACCGGTGCCCAGATCGATCGCGTTTACGGATTCGACGAGATCCAGACCAATTTCGTAGTGTCCCAGTCCCGCATCGGTCGACAATGACACGGTGTAACTCGCGCCAGCCACGACATCCAGAATGACGTGGTTGCCGTTGGTTGCCACCAGCTCGCCATTGACCTTGATCACCGCATTGAGATCGTGCGACTGCTCAAGTGTCAGCGTGAGCTGGCCACTGGCTCCGGCTGTCATCGTAAAGGCGTCGACGTCGGTTAATTTGCCGATGGTGCCTTCCAGAATCTCACCGCCCTGAATGATTCCAATATTCGTGGCGGTGGATTCGGCCGCGCCATGCAAGTCCTGCACAATGGCGTCGACGGCGCGTCCCAGATTAAGACGGTGGTACACGCCGCCGGTCACCGAATCGTAAATCTGGTCGGCTGTGTTTCTAAAGTGATCGTATAGCGCGTCCTGATCGGTGTTTGTGTAGCCCATGAACTGCATCGCTTCACGCAGTACGGCGCTGGCACCGGCCGTGTACGGCGCTGCCATGCTGGTGCCGGTTGCTTTCAGCCACGAATCGTGTTGCGAAGCGCCCAGCAAATGATCCGGCACGGTGCTGAGAATCGATTCGCCCGGAGCCGCGATGACGCGATCGTTCCGCTGACTGAAATCGCTAATGGAGCCGTCGGCACCATGACTGGCCACGGGCACTACGTGATCGCTGACGGCTGGATAGGCGAGGCCGGTTTCGTTGTATCGGCTAAAGGAATTTCCGGCGGCCACGCTGATGAAGATGTCGTCGGCCTCCAGCTGTGCAAATTCATCTTCCAGAGTGGCCCAGCCTGGCAGGTAGTCGGCATTCCAGTCTACGCCCAGTGACAGATTGACGGTCGTGATCGGGTTGGCAAAGTCATCTTTGTGATCGTGGACCCACTGCAGGGCCTGTTCGACCCATTCAAGATTGCCCGTGCCGTTGTCGTCGAAAACGCGGAGGCCGACCAGATCGACTCCGGCAGCCACGCCCTGATGCTGTGCGTCGTCGCTGCCTACGATTCCGGCCACGTGCGTGCCATGGAAACCGGCGGGTCCATCGTCGTAGGGATTGGCGTCGTCTTCGGCAAAGTCCCAGCCACCGACGACCCGGTAGTCTTCACCGAATCCGCCTCCCAGCGCGTAATGATCCCACGCGATTCCCGAATCGATGATGGCGATCGTTTGTCCGCTGCCGTCAAAGCCGTAATCGGAGAAGACATAATCGGCGCCAGTCGACTGATGGGCGTCGGCCAGTGTGGCAAATTCCACGGTCTGAATCACGCTGATCCATAAGCGATTCAAGATTTTCAAACCTGGTTTTCCGGGACAATCCGGAACGGTGACGCGACATGGTGTCCTCACGCTCGGGGGGGTGAACCTGAGTTCGCGGGGAATGCGAACCTGCCACTAGTTGGCAGCGTTAACGCCAGGTCCATTTGGCGTGGGGAGCTTGCACGTTGGTTTTTTTTGCTTTGCGTCCTGCGGTACTACGCAGTGACAGCGTGCGGAGGTTTGGACCGAGGGGTGTCAGTGCCCAAAAAACCGGAAATGTCCGCTGCCAGCGGAGCCTCGAAAGAATAGGTTTCCGACCACCATTCCGGCCGGGAATCCACGGTTTTTGCCGACACATCAGCCAGCCAGACGATGCGAGCGGACCGACGTTGCCAAAACGCCACAATCTCGATGGACGGCGATCCGGTTTCGTAATCTGTGCGGATTATGAGGGCGGCTGGCGACCGGCGGAACGTGGCCGGCGAAACTAATGTTGCTTCGTTCCGCGCGCCGAATTTAACAACAGAGGGCCGTCGCCCGGCCAACACCTCGCAGGGAATTCGAGGGGTCTTTTCCACACGGCCATTCAGACAGGGAAGTTACGCACCGCCATGTCCAGCACCAGCTATCTCAAGTACTGCCGTCTCGCCTGGTTCTCCAAGCCGGCCTGTGAACGCAAGCTGTATCGTTACATGGTGCGGCGCAAACCGACTCGCGTGCTGGAAATCGGCATCGGCCTTGCCGCGCGCACGCTGCGCATGATTGATGTGTCGCGTCGGTATTGCGAGGACGGACAGTTTCATTACAGCGGCATTGACTTGTTCGAGAGTCGCCCGGTGACCGCCGACATGTTGCCGTTGAAAGAGGCCTACGCCATGCTCCGCCAGCCGGGCATCAAGGTCCGACTGATCCCCGGAGACGCGTTGGCTGCCATGACGCGGACCGCCAATTCCCTGGCCAATACTGACCTGATCATCGTTGACGCGGAGATCAGGGACAGCGATCTGCGTGACGCATGGCAGTATTTTCCCCGCATGATGCACGACAAGACGCTGGTTTTGCGGCAACGTGAGGGCCGGGGTGGCCGGTTCTTTGAATCGCTGGGCCGTGCCGATATCGAGAGGCAGATCACGCCTGAAAAGAAAAACACCGCGACAGTGCGGGCTGCCTGATCGAGCTTGCCGGATTCGCCTGTCAGATTTTTCCGGCCTGCTCCAGGAAACGCCAAATTTGCTTACAATTGACCGTCGTCAATTGAGGAATGGCATGAAACTGGCCGGCGTATCTATCGCGTTCACATTGCTGATATTGGCTGGGTGCCAGTCGGCCAACGTAGAAGTTGTGGACCTCAATCAGGTACTCAATGAACTGTCGGCCTCGCTGACTCGTCTCGACGCGCAGGCCGATGACCAGAGCGAAACGGAACTGGTCGCGATTGCGGCCATCGATGAAAAGGCCATGGATATCCAGCAGTTAATGGGTCTGTTTGCCGACAATCTAAACAAGCTCAAGATGATCCCGAGTCCGATCAGCGTGCAAATGGTTGCAACGGGAGAGCTTATCGGGTTCCGCGACGTGGATTCCGATAATATGCGGGACGACAGCGAGATTGCGATGTTCCGGGTACAGATTGACGAGGATAACCATCGCTTGATCGCCTCGGACGGTGACGGGTTTTATCGCGATCACGTGTACGATCGCAATCAGCTGAAGTACTTCAGCCGGCAATTAATTGGAACGATGCTGGGGCGCAAGCAGGTGTTCTATGCAGGCCGCCGCGCGATGCTGAAGCCCGACTTCGAAAACCTGCAAATGAGCCCACGCAACTATTATCCGAACGCGGTGGCCAGGGCACGTGCGCGGAAGCGTTCCTGAATTGCGCGAGATTCTACTTGCGTCTGTCCGGCCGGCGGCTGCCGCCGAATCCGCCTCGTCTTTGACCAATCGCTCTGCCGCCGCCCATTCTGGATGATCCGGGGTTATTCCAGGCCTCGGGCAGCTCCGTGGGAGTGGTCGTCATGGTGGCATATTTGCGGATGGTGGTGGGGAGGTACACGTGCCTGAAGTATCGGCCCGGAATCGCTTCGTCCTGGGGCTGATCCGCATGTCCGCTTTTCCACACGAGCTGTTCATTCTCGTCGTACAGGGCGATCTGAAAGAAATGGCCTCCCTGGAATCGGAAGCCGGGCATTTTCAGATCGGATCGCCAGCCGCTTCGTCCGTCTTCGTCCTCGAATTTCTCACCTTCACCGGCCCAAACGCGAATCGTCTTGTCCGCCCGGCTGGTCACGTTGTAGCCGGATTCCGTTAGTCGTTGCTTGACCGACGACTCAATTTCGCTCCGCAACCCGCGGTCATAACGCTGAAAAAAGCACTCCACCTTGACCGCATCACCGGACC
>CAMYKF010000288.1:5285-9283 GCA_947258905.1 uncultured Pirellulaceae bacterium
ACCGCAACACGATCCGATCCTCGGGATTCTGATCCTGCAAACGCTCGGCAATCCGTGGCGGCGGCACAGTCAACGGCTGCGTCGTTGTGCTGACATCCGGATCCCAGCTCCATAATCGTCCCTGATGATCCGTGAAATAGCTGCCTTGCATGCCGTTTCGGAAATTCCATACCGGCATGCCCATCCGCGTGTCGATGACTTCGCAGTAACTCATTGCTTCCGCCACGATAAATTGATTATCGATCCATCGCAGCGAGGGATCCAGGGTCAGGTGGCCGACATGCATTTCATTCAGCAGTTCGCCCGTGGCAAAGTCCCACACGCGTGCCAGGTTGTAGCCCACGCCGGCGAATTTCGTACCATCGGGACTGATCGCCAGGGCCTTGATCCCGTTGGGCTGGCAGGTTTGTTTGGCGACCACAGCGCCTTCCAGCAAATCAACCACAAACAATTCACCTTTGACCCAGCCCACGAGGTATTTGCCGTTGGCTGACACGCCCGGCAGGATGCTGCCATCGTCGGTATCCAGCCACCACAACAGTTTGGCGTAGTCGAAATCCCACACGGCAATCGTGCCCTGGTCGTGGTGGGTGACGAGACGCTCGTTGCCGGCAAATTTGGCCAGGTTGACGAAGCCACCTCTGGAAGGATGCGGATTGAACGAAAGTCGCTTGCGGACCTTTCCGTTGCGGATTTCATAGATGTGCGGCTCGCCCTTGTATTGGTTCCACGACGACAACCCGGCAAGCATGCGCGTACCGTCAGGAGTGACGTCAAACACAGCCTCGCCAATCATTCGCAGCGCCGCCGTGCCCAGCACCTCGCCGCTGGTTAGGTCCAGTACCGATACGCGATCCATTTCCATGTCGCCTAAGTTTTCCATCATATCGACCGAATACGACACCAACGCGTGCTTTCCATCGGGCGACGCAACCGCTCCCGCGCCCGATTCGATTGCTTCGTCGCTGACCTCAATCGAATTGTCGGTCAGTGGCTGTGCAACAGCAGCTCGAGAGTCAGGTGTGAGATTCCAGTCCGCGGTCCGCGGCATGCGGATTTCGGTAGCATCCCTGGTCTGGATCTCGGCATTCAGCGCTGTGTCGAGTTCCGGCATTTTGGCTGGCGGCAACGTGCGGCGACGCGTACCGGTTCGTGTCGCGGTATCGTCATCGGGCTGGTTGGTGCGGGAGGCCAGGTAATCGCGATCGGCACGACTGAGCTTGTCGAGGGGCACCGTGATCGTGCGGCCATCGTCCGTCTTCAGCTGAACCTTGTCGCCGTCCACCTTGATCAGCGTGGCTTCGGTGCGGTGCTGGCCTGAGGAGTCGACCCACGTGCGTGGTTCTTCCTGTGCGATTCCGGGCTGCACGAAACAGGACAGCAGCAGGCCGAGAAAAAGCGAGCCGAGGAGACGGCCGTTCATAACTGCTCCTTCAAGAATGTTTCAGCTATGGTGGGAATGCCATGCCTTGCCCTGTGTCAGGAGACGCAGGTACCAACAGTTCGGCGAATCGCTGCATTTCCACGCGACTGCCGACGATCAGGGGGGTGCGCTGGTGGATGTCTTCGGGCTGGATATCGAGGATTCGCTGCCGTCCGTCCGTCGCTGAGCCACCGGCCTGTTCGGCAAGCATGGCAATCGGGTTGGCTTCATACAGTAATCGCAACTTGCCCTGGGCAAAGTCGCGGGTCGGCGGATACATGAAAACGCCACCACGCAGCAACGTGCGATGAAAATCTGCAACCATGGAACCGATGTAACGCGACGCGTAAGGATGGTTCAACTCGCCGGAGCGCAGTTCGTTGAGAAACGTGATGTATTCGTCCGGGAAATTGTCGCGGTACGCCTCGTTTACCGAATAGTACTTGCCCTGGTCCGGCATCTTGATGTTTTCGTGACTGAGCACAAACGCTCCCACCGCCGGGTCCAGAGTAAAACCGTGCACGCCATTTCCAACCGTGTACACCATGACGGTCGATGAACCGTAGACCACGTATCCGGCGGCCATCTGACGCCGACCGGGCTGTAGCACCCAGCGGGCTGGATCGTCAAAGTCGGCTCCTTCAGGACGCCGCAGGATGGAGAAGGTGGTACCGACCGACACGTTCACGTCAATATTGGATGAACCATCCAGCGGGTCGAAGACGACGGCATATTTGGCGACCGGCGATTTGTGCGGCATGATGGCCGGGTGCTCGTTTTCCTCCGAAGCCAGAATGCCGACGCTCTCGCGAAAACTGAGTGCCCGCAGCAAGACTTCGTTGGAATACAAATCCAGCTTTTGCTGGACTTCCCCATGCACGTTGGCCGAGTCCTGGTCGCCGAGAATATCGGTCAGCCCGGCCCGCCGCACCTTGGCCTGAATCTGTTTGGCCGCCAGCGTGATTCCCGACAACAAAAACGAAAACTCACCCGTCGCTCCGGGAAATCGTCTCTGCTCCTGCAAAATGTGTTGGGCAATCGTAATTAAAGGAGTTTCACCCTGACCTTTTTCCATTGATACACCACCCGGTAAATTGCAGCTCGAATTTGACGACAGTCTATCTTAAATGCCCCGAATCGACAACAAATCGGGGGTGGCAAGATTGACTAGTTGCACCATTTCGAGTTCTGCCGCGGCAATCACAAAGCCGGCGTCCACAACGCCTGCCGCTTGCCAGTCTTGCATGTGCGGTGTTTCCGGAAGTGTTGACTTGAGCAGCCACAATTCCCCCCTGCCGGTCGTTTGGGCGATCTCGGCAGCCAGACTGTCGCTGGTCGTGTTCCACGTAGCCTCCAGTCGAGACTGCGTTGCTGCAAACTGATAACAGTCGAGGATAGCAGTCCGGTGATTGAGGAAATTCAGTGGGGCATTAACCACGGGCGTACCGGGCAGCCATTGCTGTAGCAACCGGCTGGTCACCGACATCAGGCGGAGGCTGATTTCGTGACAAAAGGGTTCAGACAACTCATGCGTCTTGTGCCACTGCCGCACGCAATCCACCAGACCGTCGCCGCCGGCGATCAGCAAATTATGCGTAGCGTCGTCCTCAAATCGATTCAGCCATTGCGTCAATCGCTGCGGCAGCTCGGACCGGGAAAACAGCGAACCGCCAACCTTGATGACGCGTAAATTGCCGTTCATGCCCATCACCTCGGAGCGGGTTGGGCTCGCGCGGACAGTGCGACAGCCGCGTCCACAGCCAGCCGGGCGATGGCGTATGCCGGTGCGCAGCATGACAAGTCGGCTCCGAGTTGGTCGCTCAGGCTCAGCAAGCTGATTGATGGCCAGTCCGGCGACAGTCGATCGTACAGCTGCCGGGCCAGAAACTCGCCCTGACCCGAGATCACCATGACCGGATCAGCGTGACCGAGCCGCTGCAATTGTAACCGGGCCGCCGTCTCCAGCATGTTGAGCTGGGCCACTTCAATTTGCCGTGCCATTTCCCCTGCATCATCCCGTGTAAACGTCAACTCATCCTTGCCTACCATCCGTGCCAGACGCCTCACGCAGGCGGCCAAGTCGGTTTGGCCGCCGTCTGCCGCCCAGGCGGGTTCGGATTGGGGCGGCAAGTGTCCCAGCACGATGTTGATGTCCAGCGTGGTGGCGAACAGTTCATTCATGACGGGGCAGTGCTCGCCGCGATGCGACACATTGCGAACAATGCCGCTGAGCGGACTGCGTACGACGCCGGTGTATACCAGTTCGTGATGAACCAGCCGCTGAAAGTCGTCCCGGCCGCGAGCCAACACGCGACCCTCGGCAAACGGAATGAGATCGCTGGTGGTCGAACCGATATCGACCAGCAACCCACCGCGTCCGGGCGCAATCTGCGTTGCCACCAAATTCGCAAGGCCATGCCAGTTCGAGGCCGCAGCCAATTCGGTGTGCTCGATAGCGCCTGCGCAATCGACCATGCGGCCGTCCAGCAGATACACGGCGACGTCATCGCCGCACGCCTGTTGCACGGCTCTGACGATGAACTTTACGCCTTGCCGCTTGTTGTCAAAACAGTCG
>CAMYKF010000289.1 GCA_947258905.1 uncultured Pirellulaceae bacterium
TGGAAGCTATTCTGGAACATGGGCGTCAAGGGCTTGCGCAGTGTGCAATTGCACAAACGGCGGCTGAAACGTGGCGAGTTCTTTCCGCCTTATCTGTACATCTCGATCGTTAACAGCTGCAACCTGCGTTGCCAGGGGTGCTGGGTTGATGTGGCCCACAAACAACAACGCATCGAAGTGGACGCGCTAAATCGCATGATTACCGAGGCCAAGAAGGTCGGTAATTCCTTTTTCGGCTTGCTGGGCGGCGAACCGCTCATGCACAAGGGACTGTTCGATGTGCTGGAAGCCCATCCGGACGCCTATTTCCAGGTCTTTACCAACGGCCACTTTATCACTGATGAAGTGGCCAAACGGTTTCGCAAATGCGGCAATGTGACACCGCTGATCAGCGTGGAGGGGTCAGAGATTGTCAGTGACGAAAGGCGGGGCAAGGCCGGCGTTTACAACGCCACCATGCAAGGGCTGCAGAACTGCCTGGACAACAAGGTCATGACCGGCGTGTGCACCAGCCTGTGCCAGTCCAACTACGAGGATCTGCTCAACGAAAATTGGGTCGACCGGCTGATCGAAATGGGCGTCATGTACACGTGGTTCCACGTTTACCGGCCGGTAGGGCCCGAGCCTTGTCCGGAACTGGCCCTGACTCCCGAACAGCAACGGGAGGCTCGCCAATTCGTCGTCGAGATGCGGTGCAAGAAACCGATCATCGTGATCGACGCTTACTACGACGCCGATGGCAAGGCACTGTGTCCGGCCGCCACGGGTTTTACCCATCACATCAATCCGTGGGGTGATATTGAGCCCTGTCCGGTGATCCAGTTTGCCACCGATTCGATTCATGAAGACCGATCGCTGGCTGAGACTTTTAATGAGTCAGAATTCCTTCGCGACTTCCGCGAAACGGCCGCCGGTTCGACACGCGGCTGCATCGCCCTGGAACGACCCGACCTGATTAACCGGCTGGTGGCCGCCCATGAGGCGCGGGATACCACCGCGCGGCGGTCGGCAATGGAAGAATTACGGGCCGCCGGGCGTCATCCTTCGCAATATTCGCCGGAACTGGAACCGGTGCCCGAACGCAGCTTGGCCTACCGGCTGGCCAAGAAAATCGCCTTCCACGAATACGGGGCCTACACCACGCATTTTGACCCCGATCGCTGGCAAGATCCGCGTCTGCATAGCGGAGACGAGCCAACTTCTGTAGATCAGGAAGAGCCCCGGCTGTATCAGCTGGAATCCTGAGGCGGAGAGAATCGGTGCGGTTTTGCTGTTAATTGGTGATTGTTGATACAGTCAGCAATAAAAAGCTATTTAAAGACCGGCGGCGACGGTCTAGATTACGTTGGAAAGACGGTAAAACACTCACCCACACTCGGGAAGCGGCATGCTTTTTTCTCCACGTGTTTCAGGATTCCTGGCACTCATCTGCGGCGTTTTTCTGGCAGCCTCCAGCGTCTACGGACAACAATCCAACCGTGTGATGGCAGGAGTACGATTTGCCGGAGAGACTTCGGTGGTCAATGTGATCATCAAGGGTGGACCGGCTGACCGGGCGGGTATCAAAGTCGGCGACGAGATTATGTCGGTCGGCGAGAAGTTCATTATTCAGCCGGTCGATCTGATTATTGCTCTGGACGGCAAAAATGCGGGCGAGCAAATCAAGGTGGAAGTCAAACGGGGAGAAGAATTCCTGATTTGCGACGTGCGGCTGGTTGCCGCCACGCGGGGCGACCTGGAAATTGGCGAGGACGGTTTGCCGATCGTCCCCGAAACGAAATTGGGGATCCTCAACGAGGCGGCACCGGAACTCGACGTGGATCGCTGGTATGGACTGGATGAAGGCGTCGAAGCAATCTGCCTCGACGATCTGCAAGGCAAGGTTGTTTGCATGTTGCTGTTCCAGACCGAGTGCGAATACTGCCGTCGCTTCGGAGTACCTCAATTCAAGGAGGTGCACGATCAGTTTCATGACGATCCGGACGTCGTGTTTCTGACAATCCAGACGCCCTTTTTTGACTTCGACAAAAATACGCCCGAGGCCGCCATCGACTGGTTCGAAGAACTGGGGCTGGATGTGCCGATCGGTCACGATGGCAGCGAAGCCAATCGCTCGCACACCAAGGACGCTTTCAAAGCCGTTGGTACGCCGTGGCTGATGGTCCTGGACAACAAGGGCGTCGTGCGATTCAACGATTCGCGTATCGGGCTGGAAGAAGCCCGCGCCTTGTTTGAGAAACTCAAGGCCGAAGCCGGTCGATAATTGGGGATCGGCGAGATTTGCGAAAGAATTTGCCTTCCCTGTGGGAGGCTCTTCGCGATTTTAGTGATTAGCTGGCGCACGAGCTGACGGGTTCAAACGGCGCAAACAAGGTCACCCTCCCTCTGGGAGGGTCGAGCGCAGCGAGGGGAGGGCGAACGGAAAACGATGGATCCCAGGAATGAAACCCTCCCCGCATCCCGATAAATCGGGATGGCGACCCTCCCCAAAGGGAGGGTAGGGCCAAGGGATTCAGATGTCCAGTTCGTCCAGTTGATCGACCAGATCATCCAGTTCGTCGCGTTCTTCCGGCGACTTGACGCCAGTCTGCCGCTTTTGCAGGCCCTGCAAGCCGACGGCGTCGCGACCCGCCATAAGCAGTTGCTCGTCGCGCTCCTGCGCCGCAATTTCAGCTGCCGACTTGCCCTCATCCGGAGCACCGAACAATTGTGACAAATCGATTTTCAGGTTGACGCCCATTTCAGCAGAACCGGCAATCGCAGGCGTCTTGTGTTGCGGAAAGATGATGGCGTTCTCGGGACAAACCCGGCTGCAAGCCGGACAGCCTTTGCGACAGTTGTCCGGTTGTTCGACCAGAATCGTGTCGATGCGGTCGACGCCGTACACACCGAACAGACAGAAATCGATGCACTCCAGACAATTGGTGCAGCGACTGTAATCGATGACCGGATACCAGCGTCGCGGCATCTTGTCTTCAATTCGGTTGACGGCCGCCGTCCCGTTGTCGTTGGACGCGGAGGACCCGTTGTGCTCCAATCCATCGCCGGACTTGTTGAGACTGGTGGTATTCGAAGGATTTTCGAATCGGTCGATTTGTCCGGGCGACGGTGAACGGCCTCCCAGTCCCAGGTTGACCACCTGGACGCTCAATTCCGACTGAATACGTTTGATCTCGTCGATGAAGGCCGATGCCTGATTGGTCGCTTTCAGATCGAGGCACCAGATATGGCGATCGGGAATCTCCCGCTGCTCAAGCACACGAGGTTTGTCTTCTTCCTCGATTTCTTCCTCTTCACCATCTTCGTCTTCATCGTCACCGACCAGCAACGTCGTGCCCAAGTGACCTGCGATGCCGTTACGGTCGAGAATCCAGTGCGCCGCACGCTCGAACATCCAGCTGCAGACGACCATGTTGCCACCAATGCCCTGCAACGCCAGCATTCCAGTACTGTCGGGTTTCAGGTCGTACAGATGCGGCACGACCGTGACATCGATACCGGGCTCAAACATCAGACCGGCCACCAGGTCTTCTTCCAGCTGGCGTTTGCCAGGGTTGCTGCTTTGCCCCTGCGACAGGATTACCGATAGACGTTTGGCCATGGATGTTGGTGACAAGTTGCGAGTTGCGGGTAATCCGTCATTCTAGCAGAAATGGGGTGGGACGCATGTCATGCACGATACAATTGCCATGGACTGGACATATTGAGGGTTGCTGATCTTTGCCCTCGCCGGCGCGTCGGGCTATTGATTCAGCTGGCCCTTGATGGTTCGTTGCGTTTTCTCCCAAACGCCGTCCAGCAACTCGACATACTGCTGCGCGGTCAGCAAGGGGGCGGTTGCGGCCTGCAATTCGAACAGCCAACCCTCACCATACTTGTCGACATTGATCGCGGAGGGGTCGGCCATCAATTGCTCGTTGAAGCGGAGCAACTCGCCGGGTAGCGGCGCGTACAAGGCACTTTCGGCCTTTTTGCTTTCAATCGAACCGATCTCCT